>JBAVHJ010000508.1:0-41942 GCA_049685715.1 Terriglobia bacterium
GCTATGCGCCCCTACTGCGAAGATTCCACAATTGCTTCATGTAACCTTCTTCCGACGTTTGTATTACTTCCGCCGTTTCGGGTGCGAGCGCATCGGTCAAATCGGAAGAAATTGGAGAGTCCAGGTGACCCGACAGCTCATCATTTTTTGGGGTGCGCGGGCTTGCTTTGGAGTGGGCAAGCTTGCTTGCGCAATGGTTTGGTGTAACCTTTCGCACCTAGGGGATGGGGCCGCACCAGGTTTCTCCGTGGGAAAGCGGGAGCAAGCTTCCGCACTCCAAACCCTGGTTAACTCCTTGAAATAAACTTACCCGGTAAGAGAAAGTCCAGCCTCTGCCTCGCTCTGATCCACTCACCCATTTTGGTGGCCATGTCACCTTCCCAGTAAGAATCTGTAAATCTTATGCTAACTTCCTGGCCGCAGGCGTGTCTTTAGTAAATCGGAGAGACTGCTATTGGACCGAACTGACAATATCCTGATTCAGGAATCTCTTTCCGGCTCGATGGGCGCCTTTGATGACCTCATGGAGCGTTACCAGGGGTTGGTCTATAAAGTGGCCCTGCGCTATGGAGAGAGGCGGGAGCATGCGCTCGATATTACCCAAAACGTGTTCCTCCGCGTTTACGAGAAACTCGACTCTCTGCGCGCGGATGCGAGTTTCAAACCCTGGCTTCTGCGGATTACCTACCATGAGAGCATCAACTGGTTGAGGAAACAGCGCCAGTACCAGGATCATGAGCCGGTCGATGAGAATGCTCCGCTGCCGGGCCGGACACGCACTCAGGAAGAGGCCCTGCTGCGGCAGGAAAAAACCGAATGCCTGACCCGGAGCTTGTCCTGCTTGAATCCCAAACACCGGCTGGCAGTGACCCTCAAGTACTATGAAGGGATGTCAATCCGTGAAATCAGCGCCGTCCTGGAATGCAGCGAGATGATGGTCAAAAATATTTTGTACAGAAGTCTCGAGAAATTGAGACAGAGATTAGTCCAGACAGGCGGGGTGGTCCAATGAACCAATGTAGTGAATTTGAACGACTCTTGGAAAAAATGGTGGCGGACGAGATTGGGCCGGCCGAAATTACGCAACTGCGGGAACACGCTCGACAATGCGATCACTGCCGCAGCCTCCTGAAGCTCCAGGAAGACTTAAGCGCAGCCGGACAAATCGAGGCGGATGTGCCCGCAGAAGATTTACAGCAAGTCCGTTATGCCGTTCTTCGCTCCATCCACCTTCACTCGCACCCTTCCACAGTTTCTACTGGGAAGGCGGGACTGACTCGTGGGTGGCTGGCGAGGTTGGCCTGGGCGGCAGGGCTTGCCACAGCCCTGTTGGTCGGTGGATTCTTCCTGGGAAATTTCTGGAGTATGCGGCACGGAGACCCGGGGAGCGCGCTGATTCGACAAATCTACAGCGATGCCCGGAAAGAGAAGAGCCTCCGCGATGTCGAAAACTCCCCGCTCATGTATTCGAATGTGTCTTTCAGCAGGGTAGGCGACCAGAAGTTGTCCCTCAATTTTGATGTGACCCGTCATGTGGACCTTACGGCCGACCCGGAGGATCCGCTGGTCCGGGATCTGTTGATTCAAGCGCTTCTCAATCCCTCTCCCCTGGGAGCAAGACTTAAAGCCATCTCCTTTGCGGAGACCAATAGGGACCCGGAGGTCAAACGGGCATTGATCCTCTCCATGCTTAACGATCCAAGCGTTGCCGTTCGCCTGAAAACGGAATCCAATCTCCTGAATTACAAGGGCGACAGTGAAGTCCAGGCCGCCTTTCTGCAGGTGCTCCGAAAGGAAGAGTCCGTCCAATTGCGTTTGGTGGCGCTCGATTACCTGGTGGGCAATAACGTCAGCCAGGAAACCCTTCAGGGAGTTGTGCGAGACCTCAGATCTCAGGGTGAGACGGCCGTCCTGCGCAAAGCGGTCGCGTATCTCCACTAACGGGATTCAACCCTGACTGGATGGTATCGGTTTACTTCATGATTTTTTCGATCCCGAGAAAGGATACATCATGCGAAGAATCATTCTGACCACCTTGGCCCTTCTAATTGCGACTCTAATCCTTACCGCAAGCACGGGTCAGAGGTCGTTCACCGTGTCACCCGGACAAAAAGTGATTTTCAACCTCAGGACGGGTGGCTCGATCCACCTTGTCGGATGGGATCAACCTTCGGTCTCCATCGATTATGAAATCAGTGGAAGAAATGCGGAAGAGGTCCATGTGGATCTTCAACAGACCTCCCGCGGAGTCGAAGTCAACTCCCGCTACACAGGCACATCACGCGTCCAAAGCTCTAATCTTCAACTCCACCTGAAGGTCCCACGGAAATTCGATGTCGATATCGACACCATGGGAGGAGGCATCTCCATCTCGGACATCGAGGGCCGAATCGCAGGGAAGACAATGGGCGGAGATCTCACTCTCCAGGGACTCAAGGGAGTGGTGGAACTGAAAACCATGGGCGGGAACATTACGCTCACCCATTCTGAAGTCGATGGGCATTTACATACCATGGGTGGGAAGGTTTTGTTTCAGGATGTGACGGGGGATATTAATGGCTCTTCCATGGGCGGCAATGTCGTTTACAAGAATGTCCGCCCCATGAAGAAGTCCGACTCCGTTGAAGGCCTCGACCGAGTCCGCTCCGTTGGGGACGAAGTTCACATCAGTACCATGGGCGGAGATATTCGGGTGGAAGAAGCGCCCGAAGGCGCCAATGTGTCGACCATGGGGGGGAATATCGACATTCAAAGCGCCCGTCACTATGCCAAGGCAAAGACGATGGGCGGAGACATCACCATCCATGCAATCGAGGGATGGGTCAACGCGGTCACGATGAGTGGAAATGTTGAGGTCCACATGGTCGGAAGAGGGGATGAAGTGAAGCGGGATGTCATGATTTCGTCCAACTCAGGGGAAATCACCCTCTACGTGCCCGGCGACCTGTCCATGGAATTTGATATCTCGCTGGCCTATACGAAAAACAGCCGGCAAAATTACCAGATCAAGAGTGATTTTCCCCTGCAAGTACGGGCGACCGACGAATGGAGTCAATCCGAGGGCACTCCCAGGAAGTACTTTTACGGGACCGGGAGTTATCTGGGCGGGAAGCACCACATCAAAATCACCACCATCAACGGAAACATTTTCATCAAACGCACGCCGTAATCCCCGCACCAGGGGGGGCTTCAAATCTAACCGGGTTACACCGGGTTACTCATACCGTAGCGCGACCATGGGATCGATGCGAACAGCGCGGCGAGCGGGGATGTAACACGCAAGGAAGGCCACCGCGGCAAGCAGCACGGCCGCTGCGGCGAAGGTCGTCAGGTCGTTGGCGCCCACCTCGAACAATAAACTCGAAAGCAGGCGGGTGGCGAACCAGGCGGCGGCAAGACCCACACACAGGCCGACAACCGCAGGCGAGATCCCTTCGGCCAACCCCAGTCTCAGCACGTCGCTGTGCTGCGCTCCCAGGGCCATGCGAATACCGATTTCGTGCGTGCGTTGGCCGACATCATAGGAGATCACGCCGTAAATGCCGACCGCGGCCAGCAGGAGCGCCGTCGCGCCGAAGATGGCGAGCAGCAGCGTGCGAAAACGCGGCGGCGCCATGGATTCGTGGAACACCTCGGTGAGCGGTTGAATGTCCGCGACGGGAAGGTCTTTATCAAGCGCTCCCACCGCTTCGCGCAGGACGGGGCTGAACGCTGCGGGATCGCCGGCCGTACGCACCACCAACCCCATGGCCCACCAGGCATTCTGGGAGTAAGGCACATACATCTCGGGCCCGCCCGGCGCCGTCAAACTCGTTTGCTTGACATTGCCCACCACCGCGACAATCTGCCGGGGCACCTGATCGCGGTAACCGAAGATCAACTGTTTGCCGAGCGGGTCATCGTTCGGAAAATAACGGCGCGCAAACGCATCCGAGATGGCGCACACCTTGGGCGCAGCCGCCGTGTCCCGCAAGGTAAAGAAGCGTCCTCGCAACAAGGGAATCTGCAGGGTCTGAAAGTAATCCGGGCTGATGGCGCCATAATCCGCGGAATAGTCCCCTCCTGCCCGCTGCGGCGGCTGCCCTTTAATCTGGAAGCCGAGGCTGAATCCCGATCCGGTCGGGGGCAGCGGCAGGGCAGCGGCCGCATTCAGCACTCCCGGTTGTACCTTCAAGCGATCGAGAAGTTGATCATAAAAGGCCGTCCATTGTTCCGGCTTCGAATACTGGGATTGCGGAAGGGAGAGGGTGGCGATCAGGACGTGCTCAGGCTCAAATCCCGGGTTCACTTGTTGTAAGCGCGCGAAGCTGCGCAGCAGGAGTCCCGCTCCAATCAGGAGCACGACAGCCAACGCCACCTCTGCAGCCACGAGCATGCGTCGGGCGTTCTTGCTCTTTCTGCTCTCTCCTGTGCCTCGACCCCCCTCCTTAAGCGCTTCATGCAAATCCGTGGACGCGGAGTGAAGCGCGGGAGTCAATCCAAACACAAGGCTGGCGAGGAGCGAAACCAGCAGCGTGAACCCCAGCACCCATCCGTCCACTCGAAATTCATGGATTCGCGGAATATCGTTTGGAACAAGAACAGCCAGGCTCCTGACGCCCCAGTAAGCCACCAGAAGACCCACCACGCCGCCGGCTCCGCCCAACACCACACTCTCCGTGATCAATTGGCGGATCAGGCGACCCCGGCTGGCGCCGAGCGCCGTGCGGATGAACATCTCCCTGGCGCGCACCACCGTCCGAGCCAGCAGGACACTGGCAACATTGGCGCAAGCAATTAACAGCACCAGCGCCACCGCACCCAGGAGTGCCCATAAGGCGATTCGAACGTCGCCGACCATTTGCCGCTGAAGCGGAACGAGTCGTACCCCCCAGCCCCGATTGGCGTCGGGATAGGCTAGTGCCAGACGGTTGACAACCGTCACCAGTTCTGCGGTTCCCCGTTCGAGAGAAGTTCCCGGCTTAAGTCGACCCACCACCGTGTTCAGATAATGCCCCGCTCGCCTTTGAAATAGATCTTTGAAGTCAAGGTCCTCGAGCAGCGGGATCCATACTTGCGCCGATGGATTTTGGAACGGGAAGCGGAAACTCGCCGGAAGAATCCCCACCACGGTGAAGGACTGCTTGTCGAGCAAGATGGTTTTCCCCACCAGCGCAGGGTCGGCGCCGAACTGCCGGCGCCAGAGACCTTCGCCGAGCACAACAACCGGCGAGGCGTCCGCCTGGTCATCCGCCGGCAGAAAAGTTCTCCCGAAAATCGGTTGCACGCCCAGAAGGGGAAACAGGCTGGATGTCACCGTCGCGCCATCCACGTAGGACGGCTCTCCGTTGCCGGTCAATGCGAACGACTTTTGACGTAGGGCGGCGATTTCCTCAAACCCCTTGCTTTGCTGATGCCAATCAGTGAAATTGGGATAGGAGACCCCGGCGTCGGTGACCCCCTGTTCAGGCAATGTCTGGAAAATCTGCACGAGTTGTTCCGGATGGACAAAAGGCAATGGCCGCAGCAGCACAGCGTTCACCACGCTGAAGATGGCCGTGTTGGCGCCTATGCCGAGGGCAAGGGTCAATATTGCAACCGCCGTAAACCCTGGTGACTTTGCCAGCATGCGAAGGCCGTGGCGGAGATCGTTGCCGAGGTCATCGACGAGATGAAGGCTGCGCGCTTCCCGGCACCGGTCCTGATAGGCTTCCACGCCGCCAAACTCGATGCGAGCACGACGCGCCGCTTCTTCCCGGGAGAGGCCCGATCGCACCAGGTCGCCCATGCGTGCTTCCAGGTGAAACCGGAGTTCCTCATCCATCTCGTGCTCGAAGGCAGAGCGTCCCCAAAGCCCCTGCCAGAATGAACGCAATCGCGAAAGCATATTCAACTCTCCTCCGGGACGGCTTTCAGGGCCGTTCCGATGGCGGACACCAGACGGTTCCAACTTTCGGTCTCCTCACGGAGTCTCCTGCGGCCGGCGACCGTCAGCCGATAGAATTTGGCTTTTCGATTGTTTTCCGACGTCCCCCATTCGGATTTCAGCAACCCCTGATGCTCCAGGCGGTAGAGGGCAGGGTAAAGCGCCCCCTGTTCAATCAGGAGAGCCCCCCCGGAAATCTGGCCGATGCGAAGGAGCACGCCATAGCCATGCATCGGTTCGAGTGACACGGCTTTCAGAATGAGGAGATCGAGGGTGCCTGGCAGCAGACTGGCCTGGTCGGTCATGACATTCTCCTAACGTATTTAGGAAAGGATAAACCATCTCTCCTAAGCTGTCAAGGGGAAGGGGGTCATTGTCCTGGAAACCCGCAGGGGGGAAGATTTTGGGGTGGTGTGGGGGATTTTGGGATCAGAGGAGCGCATTTGTGGACTCGTAATCCAGTCTATCCGGTCTAGCTCCAAGTTGATTGATCCCCTTCCCCGAAGGGGAAGTCTTCAATAGCCCAGGGTTGCCCCTTGGGCAACCCTGGGTTCAGGAATTTTATTTGGTCCATGGGATACCCTGAAAGGGTATCTTCAATTCAGGGGTTTTATATGAACTTGTGAGGGCAACTTCAGAGGAGTCCAATCTGCACCAACTGGGCATGTTGACTTGGATTACCACAAATATCTCTTCCCGAACTGATTTAGATCGGTATATCAAGCTTCTCATTTAAACGGCATTCAACCGCGGCCGCCATCTCGAGAATTCGAAATCCCCTGCAGGGTCCATTCTGATTCAAACTCGCATCGACGCCCTGTCACAGGATCCTGAAACGAAAGCTGCTTGGCGACCAACTGTAACGGGCTGGAATAATCCAGGGGGGGAATCAATCGCAATTCCGGGTAGAACGGGTCATTCAGGATCGGGAAGCCGAGTGAAGCCAAATGAACGCGCAGCTGGTGCTTCTTTCCCGTTTTCGGATACAGCTCGAACCATCCCGAATCGCCGCGCTTGTCCTTGAGAACAATTCGGGTGAACGCGTTCTTCTCCCCTTCAACGATCTTCATTCGGAACCACGGCTCTCCTCTGACCAGGCGATTTTCAACCTGCCATTCCTGACCTGCCACGCCCTTCGGCGCCGCTGCAACCGCCAGGTACTGCCGGAGGACGGCCCCTCGTTCAAACATTTGATGGAAGAGCCCGCGCGTTTCTTTCCTGAGAGCGAAAAGCACCAGTCCGGCGGTTTCGCGATCCAGACGATGAACCGGAGTCAGGTCCTCAAGTTCCGTGGTCCTTCGCAAGCGGGAAAGCAGGCATTGGTTCACGCACGATCCGGAGGGCGTGACGGGAATGAAATGGGGCTTGTCAGCGATTAGAAAGTGCTCATTATGAAAAATGATTCTTTCTTGAAACGGGATCAGGGGCTCTTCAGGGACTTCGCGGAAATAAAGAACCGTCTTCCCCGGCTGATACGGCGTGGATTGAGAAATCGGGACCCCGTCATCGAGCCGCACCGAGCCCTCTTTGACCCGCGACTCCCAGACTTCGCGGCCGACCCGGGGAAACCTTTCGATAAGATGCTCGAGAATTGATTGAGGGACTTTCTCAAGCCGGGGGAGATAGGCCCGGGAGGGATATGGCGATTTGCTGACAGGATCACGGCCCATAAGACTCAAATCATTTGGAGTGCGCAAGCTTGCTTGCGATTTGGTTCGGTGCGCTTGCCGCGTCAAGGGGATGTGTGCCGGCAGCTTTCCCGATCGAACATAGGGATGACGTTGTGGTGGGCCCAGTAGGACTTGAACCTACGACCAACGGATTATGAGTCCGCCGCTCTGACCAACTGAGCTATGGGCCCTCACGATTCGGGCTGCCGTCGAGGAACCGCTGACGGAGCAGTTTACCACGAAATTTCACCTTGGGGCATCGCCAGGAGGAGCTAGGCATTGCGCTTGAAACTTCGACTTCCTGTATTCACGGCCTCCCGGAGCTTACGACCCAGGATGTCCCGAGTAAATGCGATGGCGGGAGGCGCCACTCAACAAAATCAAAATCTTGTCAGACAGGTCTGCGGTGCTTGGAAGCAAAATTGCGGCGTGAAAAATTGCACAATATCTCCGAATTATTGACTTCCCCAGTACTCGAATTAGAATGGGGTTGATAAGACTCATTCCCTTTTAGCGGGACCCTCATCATCCCCGGAAAATTCGGTTGAATTGAACCGACAGAGTCGGAGATCAATTTCTTTCCGCGGATTCTGCCGATGTTCTTCCCGAATTGGAAGGCAGTTCGTTTCGGTACCGATGGAGACCTTTCGATGCACACACGAGGCCCTCAACACTCCCAGATGGGGGGTCCTGCTCCTGGTCTGGTCACGGGATGCTTCCTTCCAGTGTGTGCCCCAATCATGGGAAGAGAGCCAATCCCTGAGATTTTATGATTGGTGAAGTTCGCGAAGTACTACTGGCATCTGCTGGCGGATGGCTGGACAAATACAATTGGAACAATGGCTCCTGCAGTGGTCATCGGTGTGGACCCACGGGCGCCTGTACCGCGAGTAACTGTGACTACTTCTACTTTCACGGCGTGGGAGCTTAGGCTTGCGGCGCCCTGTACCAGACGGATGGTACTGCTAATCGCTTCCACTCGCCCAACCAAGTCCAAGTCGAGTTCCTCTGCGACGTTGCTGATTATCCCCAAGGTTGGGTGCCGGCCAGTGTGAGCCAGGCCGCTCGAACTGACGCCGATGCCCGAGCCACGCAAAGATTTATTAACGGCCCAGGGTACAAGTGCGGCGATCCAAGACCTTGGTGAATGAAAAGCAACCGATGCCGGGGAAGGCGGCCAGAAATCCCCATATTCCAAATCAAAGGAGGAGTTTATGGCAGTGAAGAAAAATCCCAAACAAATAGCTGTTCCCCCTCCAGCCCCGACGACTAAGGTCCCGGCGGAGCGGACGACCTTCAAGAATCTGATTCTTGGGAACCCCAATTACTTTGGCACCTTTCCCAAGTTTCCTGGAAAGGTGATCAAGCCGTTCAGCGGCGACACGACCTTCGAGGCACTCACCTGTCTGGGTCTCAATCCCGACGCCGGCAGCCTGGAAGCGGTTATCGATATCAAACAGCAATCCGGATATGGCACGGACGCCTGCGGCCCCGGCACCACGGAATACGTGCGCTTTTTCGTGCAGGATTCCACCGGCTGGCACGACCTGGGGGTGAGCGCAGTCCAGGTCTACGACCTTGCTGGCCCGCTTCCGCTGAGTTACTCGACCTCCGTGAGCTTCACTGAAGCGCGCAAGCTCTGCGGGACGGAGAATATACTCCAGGTCCGCGCGATTCTTTCCTGGGAGTGGGAGCCCACTCCGGGCGATCCCAACTTCATTCCGGTGTGGGGCAACGTGGTCAACACCCGGGTGCAGGTTGCGCCCTTCCTCCTACTGGAGGTTCCCATCGCCGATCTGATCGCGCAAAAGGCGGTCTCCATCGATCCAGGCGTGCTCAAGGACGTCAATGTCAGCCAGCCTCTTCCCGCGATTCCGCCGAAACCCCTGGATTACGGCGAGCTGAAGGCATTGTATGCGAACAAGAAAGTTCCGGGCCATCGCTTTGGGTTCACTGATGCAGTCAAACTCTCAATGGGATCGATCGCCAAAGCCCTGCCCCCCCTCGCGGCCGCAGCGCCGGGAACGCCCCCCGGCAAGGCGAAAGCAGCGGCGCAACCGGCTGTGTCCGTGAGCTTGCTGGCAGGCGACGAGCTGGCGGCAATTCTGGCCGGACTCGCGGCAACCAGTGGCGACACAACTTTCGAGCAACTGACCTGCGCCGGATACAACCCTCAGACCCGTGCCCTGGAAGGCGTGATCCAGGTGAAACTGTCCAGCGGTTTCTCCGGCGGATTGTGCACTCCCGGCAGTACCGAGTACGTGGCTTTCTATGCTTTCTTCGGTGGAGGATGGAACGCCCTGGGTACGGCGCAAGTGCAGGTGCACGACCTCGCCGCGGCCAGCCCGGCGAACCCCATCAGTTATGCGGTGTTCAGGATTTCGAACCTGACTTCCATGCCCTGCGCAACCCTGACCGGCGTGCCGTTGCGCGCGATTCTGTCGTGGCAGACGCCGCCCACCGGCCCCAACTTCATTCCGGTTTGGGGCAACGTTCTCAATACCAACGTTCAGCCACAGATCGCTGCCGGTGACGGCGAAGAGCTGCGGTTGATGCGCATCGGGCGAGTGACCATTAGCGGCATCGGCAATGCTACCGGCCTTGCCAATCCCACCGGTGTGGCAGGCGATTGCGCTGGCGATGACAGTCCCTTCGGCGGCGAGACCATTGCGGAAGGGGATTTCATCCCCAAGATCGACGTCTTCGATCACTTCACCGGCATGGTACTGCCGGGCGCCAAGCCCATCATCTATCAGGCCTGGGTGACGCCGAGTGGGGGAGTTCCTTTCCAACTCACCAACTCATTCGGCATCGAGCTTTTCCCGCCGAGTGCCATGTTCCCGGTGTTCATGTTGCAGGCGGTCATACCGGCGACGGGCCCGGTCCTGGGCGGTGTACCGGGGACGCTGTACTACACCTACATGGAGTCTGACCTGCAAGCGGTCAATCCGCGCACGCTGGCGGTGTTTGAAGCCGGCGGCCTCGCGGAAGGCAATTACACCCTGGAAATCCGCGGCTTCAAATGGAATGGTGCCGACTATGTGGCCATTCCGCCGCAGAGCAAGATGATCCATGTGTACAACGGCTATCCGCACATGGAGCTGACCGCCGGTGGAATCCTAGTTCCGGAATTCCGGCCGGAAGTCAGCATCACGCTCACCTCACCGTCAGGAGACTGCGGTGATGTGCAAGTGGGTGACACCATCAAGGGCAGCTACAGCGTGACCGACAACTTCTTCAGCATCGTCACGGTGGCGCTGGTACCCATCACGGTCAGTGGCATCCCGCAACCGGAGAACGCCGTTGTGCTGTCAAATGCCAATTCGGGACAGAGCGCGGTGGTTTACGACGGGACCAACACCTTCGGAACGAGTGGAACCTTCACTCTAAGCACCGCCGGGATGACACCTTGCGGCTACACCATCCTGCTCCAGGCGTGGGACCGGGCTCTGGTGAGCAGTTCCTGCACCGGCCACTACAACGATATGGGGGTCGGCTTCTGTTTGCGGGCACCGTTGGTGAAGTAGGCCTTCCACTCCCTGACCTCAACGGGGGGGATCACTTTCCGCCCTTTGAGCCATTGGGGATCTCGAGGTAAGGCGGAATTGAGTCGAATGGTCTAACTCCATCAGAGTAAGCGCGGAGATTGGAGGCAGGTTTGCCTACCGAGGGGTGTGACTCTTGTGGGATCAAGTGAGGGGCGAATTGAGCCTCTGGATGCGACTTGTTCTGGCCGGCCTCGCGACCTGGCGCGTCACGCATTTGCTGTCGAGCGAGGACGGCCCAGGAGATCTTATCGTGCGCTTGCGGGCGCGGTTGGGCCGGGGCTTGGCTGGCGCGCTGATGGATTGCTTCAACTGCCTCAGCCTTTGGGTCGCCGCCCCTGCCGCGTTCTTCGTGTCGCGGAGACCATTGGGTTGGACGTTTTCCTGGTTGGCGCTGTCGGGTGCGGCCTGCCTGCTGGAACGGCTGGGCCAGGAACCCGTCATAATCCAGCGCGTCTCGCAAGCAAGAGAAGGAGAGGTCAACGATGTGCTGCGGTCAGAAACGATCAGCGCTGCGGAGCGCTATGATGCCGGGGACAAAGCTACCCCGCGGGCAACGAGCGGCTGAAAATCCCCGACCCGATACCCTGCAACAAGCTCTGCAAGCAAGCTCAACAGCAGGACTGCCGGTCAGTCTCCGCTACCTGCAGACAGGGCCGATCCAGATGCGAGGACCGGTGACGGGCAGGCACTATGAGTTCTCGAACCTGCGCCCCATTCAGGCCATTGATCCCAGAGACGCAGCGGTGCTCTTGCGCACCCGGTTCTTTCGCCGGACCTAGTCCGCATGGCGCGGGATTATTGCTTTCGAGTGGAGGCCGGGACGAAAATTGAAAAGGTCTAAAAGATGAAATGCAGATTGCGGAGATGTGCCGCTCGGTATGCTCAATCCTCGGTGGACGGGGTGGACTTGGTGGACGAAGTTCGAGATGAGCGCCTTTGAGAGCGCACGCGGTAGAGGCGCTCGGTGAAGCCGCCCTCGGCCTCGAACGCTTTTGCCTGTGCGGCAATCTGGCGGTCAAGCAGACTGCAGGCAACCGCCAGCAGCACGAGTGCGGCGTTGGCTGCAAGTTCAGGGAAGGTGGACGGGGTGGACTTGATGGACGAAGTGGACCGACGTTCTTGTCCACCATGTCCACTGCGTCCACGGTCATGCTCTTCCCGCACCCACTGCGCCACATGGTCGGCAGTGGTGCAGCGGCGGTCGATCAGTTCTTGCCTGCGGGGGTCGTCACGATCCCAGATCGGCAGGCCGCGTTGGCGCAGGAAATCCTCGTAGTCGAGCCGCAGTTCTTCCAGACTGGCCCTCGCCACATTGGTAAGCTTGAGTTCAGTCTTCTTCGAGGTTCCCGATGCCTGGCTCCCTTCGGCAATGTTCTGCACGCCTGACCGCGCCGCCTGCACCATCTGGTCGAGGGTACGGCTGCGCTTGTGGATATAACGGTCGCAAAAACGGACCGTCACGTCATAGACTAACTGGGCCACCTGAAAACTCTTTAGCTTTCGGTAGCCACCATGTTTCGGGATTAGCGGTTCACTGGCGCTCATGATAATTCCTATACGACGGTGGGAACTGGTTCAAGGAAATGGATAGAGCCACACCTCCGCAATCTGCAAATCTAACAGACAAACACCCGTCGGGGTCTCAACCTAAATTGGGAGTTGTAACATGTCACTGAAATGGAAATTGGAAAGGTCTGACCGTCTTTATCCACTTCTCGGGCCGTGACGTGGTACCGTCCTCCTGCCATATTGATGCGTAATGGTCGGGACATAACGCTCCAAGGCGGAAGTCAGGTTGGTAGGGGTTGGCCGCTCGGGGGAAACGACGCTCGCTATTCTCTCATGTCTTGCTTCAAATGGAAAGAATGCGCAACACTTTCGGATCTGGACAACCGGACAATTGCGATTTTGCTTGAATTGTGAGGTCACATTTTCGCGTTGAGCCATCCATCTCTTGATCCGTTCTGCATCAACAATTCCAAGGTAGCATTGAATGATGAATTTCGCTCCTACCTCGAAACACTCGAGAGGCTACCCTGCGTCTCTGATTGAAGATTGAAGAGTTGTTATGCGCTAGGTTCATTCGATCGACCCCCTTCATTCTTAATCCAAACTGATCCTCCGAATGCGTGCGGTTGAACGAAAGGTGGTGGATGAGACCGTTGAGTACAGACACGGGGCCGGTAGATGAGTTTGAAAGATAGGCATGGCAGGAATATTCTCCCGTAAGGCAAAATGCCATATCCGTCTTTCGGCATAGGCGGTTGAGGTTGTTTCTAATGTTAGAAGCCTATTTTGATGCTAGCGGAAAAGAATCAGACCAGCCATTTCTTGTGGTAGCTGGTTTTGTTTCTTCTGCCGTTCTTTGGATTGAGTTCGAAGATCGTTGGAGAACCAGATTGAAAAGGGCTGGGATAACCACTTTTCATGCTACCGAATGTGAGCATTGTGAGGGGGAGTTTAGAAAATTCCGGAATAGGAGAAAAGAACGCGATGACCTCGTGATGGATCTAATTCGATTAATTCGAATTCATGTCTATTACAAGTTTGGGTGCAACGTGGTTATAAATGATCTTGGAGAACTATCAGAGATGAATAAGAGGAAGTATCTCTTTAACGCTTATTCATTGGCCGGACGCGCGTGTGCCGCACTGGTGGCGAAGTGGAGAGTAGAGGAAAAACAACCAATGCAGGTTCAATATATCTTTGAGAAGGGTGATGAAGGTATGGGAATGGTCGCAAGAGGGCTTGAGGTTGATGGCTTTCGCCCCATTCCTATCTTCAGAGACAAGAAAGACAGGATTGACCAAGATGGAAATCTCATCCCAGGAAACGCTGGTCTCCAGGCCGCTGATTGCTTGGCCTATGAGTCATTTAGAGAATTGAAGAATATCCATTTTAAGAGACCTAAGCGAAAATCCAGATGGCAATTTACTTTGCTCAATCAAATCGATGGCATAATCGGTGAATACGGAAGGGCAGAACTCAGAAGATTTAATAAGCAGTCGAGTCATTTTTAATTGCTCAAGAGGGATGATGATGTTGGGATCACAACTTTGCCTTTTGTGTTTGGCATTGTCATCTCGTTTTTCATTGTATTGGGGGTTCAGGGGAGCTCCAAATAAGCTACCGCCCCGACCATTCATTCTTTGCTTTTTGGGTCCTATGAAGTCGGCTTGGGCGAGAGAATCTATTGAAAATTTTCCCCTATTTTTCGGAACTCCGGGGATGGGAATCCAACACCTCCCGGATTTTTTTGGCCAAGGTATCGGGAGAAAAGGGTTTTTGCAGGAAAGTGGTGTTGGGTTGGAGCAGACCATGCTGTTGGACGGCTTCGTCCGTGTACCCGGACATGAAGAGGACTTTCAGCGCGGGACGCCGGGCCATCAGCCTTCCGGCCAACTCCTTTCCACCCAGATGCGGCATGACCACATCGGTTAGGAGCAAGTGGATCGGCTTGTCCTGCTGTTCGCAGATTAACAAGGCCTCATCGCCATCGGCGGCCTCGAGAGTGGTGTAGCCCCCCAGGTCCAGAATCTCCAGAATGAGGCTCCGGATCATTTCCTCGTCTTCCACCACGAGAATCGTTTCCATGCCGGAAGGCTGTTTGGCTTCACTCTCCTTGACACTTGCCGCTTCGGGTTCTGCTTCGACGCTAGAAAGGTAAACTTGAAAACTGCTTCCGTGGCCGGGCGACGATGAGACCAGAATATGGCCGCCACTTTGCTTGATGATTCCGTAGGCGGTGGAGAGTCCCAGCCCCGTCCCCTTGCCCTTCTCTTTCGTGGTGAAGAAGGGCTCAAAAATATGCGATTGAGTCTCAGCATCCATGCCACATCCCGTATCGGTCACGGCCACCTTCACAAAGGACCCGGGATTCATCTCCTCCTGTGTTTTGGCATGGCCAGCCTTGAACTCCACGTTCCGGGTTTCGATGGCCAGTTTTCCGCCATGCGGCATGGCGTCCCGGGCGTTGATGACAAGGTTCATGATCACCTGTTCAATCTGTCCCGGGTCAGCCTTCACGTATCCCAGGCGGGGATCGAGTTGCAACGCCAGCTCAATGTCTTCTCCAATCAAGCGGCGGAGCATCTTGTCCATGTCGCCCACCACCTGATTGAGATCGAGCAGGCGGGGCTGCATCATCTGCTTGCGGCTGAAAGCGAGCAACTGCCGGGTTAAGGTAGCGGCCCTCTCTCCGGCCTTCCTGATCTCTCCCAGATCCTTGCGGAGGGGATCGGTGCTACCCAGCCGGTTGAGAACCAGATCGCTGTAACCATTGATGGCGGTCAGGAGATTATTAAAATCGTGGGCGATTCCCCCCGCCAGCCGCCCGATGGCTTCCATTTTCTGGGCCTGGCGGAGCTGGGCCTCGAGGTGCTTTCGCGATGAAATATCTTCCTTGATGGCCACGAAGTGAGTGATTGCGCCGCCCCCATTCTTGATGGGGGAGATGGAGGCGGCCTCCCAGAACAATTCCCCATTTTTTTTCTTGTTGTGAAATTCTCCCCGCCATTCTTCACCCGCTATGATGGTTTTCCACAACGTTTCATAATCCCCAGGCGGGGTCTCTCCGGACTTTAAAACACGAGGATTGTTTCCGAGGATCTCTTCGGACGGATACCCGGTGATCTCTGTAAACTTTCGGTTGACGTATTCGATGTTCCCGTTTTTGTCGGTAATCACGACGGAGTTGGGACTTTGTTCCACGGCATGAGAGAGCTTTTGAAGCTGGCCCTCGGTCCGCTTTCGTTCGGCCAGCTCCTGCTGGATCTCTTGAAATAATCGTGCGTGGGTGATCGCCTGGGCTGCCTGGTTGGCGAAAGCCAGCGCCAACTCGGCGTCATGTTGAGTGAAGTATCCCGGCTCATCTTTGTCGAGGTTCAACAACCCGATGCTTTGGTTTTGCACCACGAGCGGTACGCCCAACCAGCAGCGAATGGGTTGTGCGCCCGTGGTCTTCTGCCAGCGGGAGTCGGACTGAGTGTCACGGATTATCACCGGGGCGCGTTGTTCCAGCACTTCCTGCACGTGTCTCAGACGTTGGAGCGGCAGTGTGGCGACTTCCTCCCGGTCAAAATCTCGTCCTCGATGAGCCACAATGTCGAGGGCTTCTCCGGTTGCCAACATGATCGAGCAACTGTCGTAGCTCACCACCCGCGCCAACTGTTCCAAAATCAGCTGGAGTAGAGGCTCGCGATCGAGGTTGACATTGAGTGTGGCCGCGACTTCACACAGGGCGTCGGCTTGGAGGTGGGCCGTCCGCTCCGCCTCAAACAGCCGGGAATTTTCAATGGCGATGGCCGCCTGGTCGGCAAAGGCCTGCAGGTGGACACCATGGGTGTCGTTGAAAAAGTTAGGCGTCTCACTGTCCAGCAGCAGAAACCCGATCACCTGTCCTTTGCTGCGAATCGGAGCGCCCACGTCGGAGCGAATCCAGCGGGTCTCGGGAACGTCAAGCCATTCCGGATCGGTTTGGGTGTCGCGAACCACAAGGGGACGCCCGCTTTCCACCATGCGGCGGAAATTGGCGATCTCATCAAGGGCCATGCGCATCCCCAGAACCCAGCGCTCCAAGCCTCGTTCCTTATAGCCACGGCATTTCACTACACGAACCACGCCGGTCGTCGCGTCAAGGAGCATGATGCTTGCTGAATCGTGCGGCACCACGCGCCCCACACTCTCAAGGATGCGGTCCAGAACCTCCTCAAAGCGCAGTGTGCTGCTGAGGGCGGAGGAGGTTTCGCGGAGAGCCTCGGCAAGGACTCGCTCCTCAAGGGCCGTCTCTTCTGTCCGCTGGCGAGAGGGGAGGACGCGGCAGTTCACGAGGATCCCGCGGGGCGCCTGGTTCCTCGAGAGGTTGCTCACCACGGATTCGAAATCCCGCCAGGAGCCATCCTGATGGACAAGCCGATGCCTTGACAAGTAGATCTCCCCCGGGTTGCGGATCCCCCGCGTAATAACACTGGCGACGAGGGTGGTATCCTCGGGGGGCATCAACTGAAGAACGCTCTTTCCAATGATTTCGCTGGGATCGTATCCGAGGATTGGCTCGACTGAGGGGCTCCCATAGGCGATCGTGAAGTCCTCATTCAAGATGAAGATCAGCTCAGATACATCGCCGATGATTGAAGAGGGATGTTTCTCGCTTTGGCTTGGTCCCTCTTCGTCCCTGTGGGGGCGGCCAAGAAGATCTCCCGTTCCTGAACCCTGGACCATCCTCTGATTACGTGGAGTCTCTCGGGTTGATCGCATAGTCTGAAAATGCCTCTCCCTCACCAGGCGGATTCATCTCAATTGCCCGCCGCCTCGATCTGCTGGTCTCAAGTGAAACGAACTTTGATCGAAAAGGCCTCATGCCATAATCCTGGAGGAAGTTCAAAATGAAAATTCAACCAGGAGGATAGGGCTTTAAGGTAGCAGGTTGGCGGGTCATTCCATCCAGATGCAGCGGTCAAAGAGGAGACGATCATCCTGTTAATCGATCTCACCCACCAAATACCTGGCCGACACCATCCGGCCAGGGATGGACGAAGTTCTGCCACAATCACTCAATAAAACACCTCTTCTCTTATCGACAGCATATTACGGCGGGATTAGCTGTTTTTTCCTGGGACAAGCTCGAATGGCACGAAGTTAAGAAATTCCGTCTTTCCGAGGCCTGACCAGTCTCGAGTCCGCTTCAGCGGACTTGCCTTGAGACAGCCCGCCGGTTCACCGGCGGGAAGGTGGGGAGGGAATTCTGTCAAGCCCCGATTGACGGGGACTTGGGTGGAAAATGGGCGCCCTGTTAACGGGCCGCCGGGAGACCTCAACCCCGATGAATCGGGGTGAAGGAACCGAGGCGATCCCTTCCCGCCGCTGAAGCGGCGGGCTGGTAAAAGACAAGGCCGCCGAGGCGGCCTTCGAACGAGTTCCGTCGTTCTCCAGCCCTTAACTTCGTGCCATTCGCAACGGACGCTACAGGGGGGAACAAAGGCGGTCGGATTCCCCAGGCGTGGACCGGGGGGTGTGGAAGGGGAGACCAGGGCCGAGACGTCCATTGCCAACCAAGAAAATCGCTGGCGGGCCCTCGAGCCGGGCAGACCGATCAATAAAGAGTTCTCTGACTGGAATTCACAAAAGCCCTCAGAACGCACCGACGAAGCTGCCGAGTCCTCAGTCTTGATCCTGGAATGACAAGAGGATGTCACGGCCTTCTAGCCACTTTGCTTTGAACTCTGACTCCCTGCGTCCAACACTTCGCGAACCCTTCGGGCCAGGGCTTCGGGAGTAAACGGTTTTTGGAGAAAGACCATATCGGCTTCCAGGGCGCCGTGATGCAGAACGGTGTCATCGGTGTAGCCGGACATGTAAAGAACCTTAATCCCGGGTTTCATGGGGACCAGTCGCTCTGCCAGCTCACGGCCGCTCATTTGCGGCATCACCACGTCGGTCAGAATCAAGTGAATCGTTTCCGGGTGTTGCCTGCAGCGTTCCAAGGCCTCCTCTCCCGCCGATGCCTCCAACACCGTATAGCCGTTCATTTCGAGGATATCCCGAACGAGGTCTCGGACTCCATCCTCATCTTCAACGACAAGGATCGTTTCGGATCCATGCATGGGAGTGGTCTGTTCCGGACTTATTTGCAGGGGCTTTCCAACTTCTTCATGCCGCGGGAGGTAGACCTTAAATGTCGTGCCGCTCCCCACCTCGCTGTTAACCCAGATGTAGCCCCCACTTTGCTTCACGATTCCATAGACGGTCGACAGTCCCAGCCCGGTACCCTTGCCCATTTCCTTCGTGGTGAAGAAGGGTTCAAACAGATGTTTCTGGATCTCGCTGTCCATTCCGGTTCCAGTATCCCGGACTCCTAACACGACATAAGATCCCACATGCATCCCGGCATTCCGGCTCGCGTAGGCTTCATCGATATCCTCATTTGAAGTCTCGATGGTGAGTTTGCCTCCTTTCGGCATGGCATCCCGGGCATTGACGGCCAGGTTCATGAGCACCTGCGCCACCTGCCCTGGATCCACCTTGGTCTTTCCCAGGTGCTCGGCGCGCAGGGTGACCAATTCGATATCTTCTCCGATGAGCCGTCGAAGCATCCGATCCATATCGGCCACGACCGCATTCAAGTCCAGCAGTTTGGGCTGCAAAACCTGTTTCCGGCTGAAGGCCAGCAATTGTTGTGTCAACGAGGCCGCCCGGTCTGACGCTTTTTTGATTTCTTCGGCGTGGCGGCGGAGAGGATCCCCCAGCGGGAGGCGCATGAGCATGAGGTCTGAATATCCGGTGATGGCGGTGAGGAGGTTGTTGAAATCGTGCGCCACCCCCCCTGCCAGCCTCCCGACCGCTTCCATCTTTTGCGCCTGTCGGAGTTGTGTCTCCAACAGCTTTCGCTCCGTGACATCCTCCTGGACTGAGATGAAGCCAATCATCGTCCCCTGGGGGTTAACCACCGGGTTGACGGAAGATTCGACGGTCACCAGTTCGCCGTCCTTCCGCCGGTTGGTCATCACCCCTCGAACACTCTTTCCAGACAAGAGAGTTTTCCAGAATTGTTCGTAGTATTGAGGGGTCAGAAGTCCGCTTTTAATGATACGAGGATTCTGGCCGATGGCTTGCGCAGGGGCGAAACCGTACACCTTCTCAAAAGCGGGGTTGACGTAGGTGATGGTGCCGTCGAGCCCGGTCATGAAAATCACTTCATCAGTCTGTTCCACGGCGCGAAGCAGCCTTCGCTCCGATTCCTCAGCGCGTTTCCGAGCCGTAATGTCCCGGATGGCGACTTGGGCCGCAGGCTTATTCCTGTAAACGAAAGGGATGGCGGTGACCTCAACATCGATGACGGTGCCATCGAGCCGGAGGAACCTCTCTTCAATCAGGGGAACGCGTTCTTTGAATTCAAGCAGCGTTCCCAGCCGAGCCTCCACGACCCCTCGATGGTCCGGGTGCACTCGGTTCAGAATCGGCGTGCCGATGAGATCCATCGTTCGGTTGGCTCCGAACAATCTCATGGCCGCTGAGTTTATAAAAACGAACTTTCCTTCGCAGTGAACTACAATGGCCTCGGGCGAGAATTCGACCAGCCGGCGGTATCGTTCTTCACTCTCCCGCAAGGCCTCCTCCGCCTGTTTTTGGGCGGTAATATCGCGCTGGGTGCCCCACACACGGACCAACGATCCCTGTTCGATGATGCCCACAAGGTTATTGAGAAAGTTCCGGGGATCGCCCTCCCGCGTGAGCTCCAAGGTCTCCGCCTCGCTCAGCCGATAGCCGGAGCGAATGAATTGGCGCAGGGTTTCAACATTCCGCTCGTCGGATCTCGGGAGCAGGTCGCCGATTCGGGTGCCAATCATTTCCTGGGCGGCGGAGAAGCCGTACAGTTGTGCCATGACATCATTGCACTCCGCCAAATAACCGTTTTGAAAGAACAGCTCGATTTGTTCGTCGATGGGGAGATGAACTGGGACGGGCGACTGTGCCTCAAACCGCCAGATGCCTTCGGAGCTCTGCCGCACGAACGCCCGGTAGCGCTCTTCGCTTTGTCGAAGAGCATCCTCGGTCCGCTTGCGCTCAATCGCGAGGGCGATCTGATTTCCCACCGAGGCCAGAAATTCAAGGTCTCTCTGGTGATAGGCATGGGGGTCCTTGTAATGCTGAACGACGAGCACCCCGATGGTTCCGATGGGGGTATTCAAGGGTACGCCCAACCAGGCAGGACAGGGCGTTCCGTATAGATCCACTTCGCCTTGTTCCTCCAATTGGCGGAAGTTCTTCTCGGTGAGGAGCAGGGGTTTCCCGGTGCGCAGGACATAGGCGGTGGCTGTTTTGGCGCCCTTCATCGGGACGGGAGGGGGATCGTACTGGTCGATGAAGAAGGGAAACTCAAGGATGTCCTCGTCCTTCTTATACAACGCGATGAAGCAGTTCTCCGCAGAAACAACACGGCTCAGGGAGTGATGGATCAAACGGAGCAGCTCGTCAAGATTACTGGTTTGGTTGACCCCCGCGCTGATCTGGAAGATGACCTGGCGCTCGCACTCCGCCCGTATGCGCTCGGTGTTGTCTTCAAAGATCCCGAGGCCCGCCCGGACTACGCCGGCCACATCGCGCAGAGGGGCGGCGGAAGCGCTGACATCGACCAGGGATCCATCCTTCTTTACCCGTTGAGTTTCCATACCCGTAAAACTGTGGCCCCCAATGACCTTCTTAAGCATTTGAAGATGTTCTGCTTCCTCCGCTTTCGGGATGCAGGGATTGGGTTTGCCGAGGACCTCTCGCTCAGTCCACCCAAAGAGCTTCTCGGCGGCAGGGTTCCAGAGCAAAACCTTCCCATATCGATCCAGACTGTTGATGGCCAAAGGAGAGCCCTGGATGAGGGCCCGCAGGGTCTCATTGGTGTTGTCCAGTTCTAGTCGCGACTGTCGCCTCATCTCCTCCACCCCGATGGCCGACGCGAGCACGCTCATCACCCGCTTGTCATCCTCGCTGGGGACATAGTCTTTCTGATAGACCACACACAGCGATCCCGCGGTTTCGCCGGCAACGAACACGGTGCGGCCGACATAGGTTTTCAGCCCGAAAGCCCGCACATTCGGGTCCGTCTCCGCATAGGGAGTCTCGTCCAGATGACGCACCACCTTCACTTCATCGCGACCTTGCTTGATGATGTCAAAACAGATATGTCCCTCGGGTTTGTCCTCCGGCTTGAAGTCCGGGGGAGTACTCCATTGTCCCCAGGAGCAAAGCATTCCGTGATCAAGGCGGTTGTACAAGGCGCTGGTAGCGCCCAACAGTTCACCGCACAAGGCGGTGAGGCGATTGATGTTCTCGATCGGGTCGATTCCAAATCTTAAGAAGCACTCATTAATCTTTCGAAGTCTTCTCTCGGCCTTCTTTCGTTCGGTGATATCGTGGGCCATTCCGCGGACAACGGGGGCCTCCACTCCCTCGGTCCGAATGGTGCTGTAATATTCCCAGATGCGAGTCTCACCGCTGTGTGTCTGCGCTCGCATGAATCCGTGGACGACACCGCGGTTCTTTATGGCGGCCAAAAACGCATCAAACTCCGGTTGAGACTCGGGGGGCAGGAAATCGCGGATGTTTTTGCCGACGACTTCGTTTTGGGTATAACCCAGCACCTTGGTGGCCGCCTCGTTGGCGGAGAGAATCCTCCCTTCAAGGTCATGGGTACAGATCAAATCATGACTGTGTTCCACGAGGTCCCGGTAGCGATCCTCGCTTTCGCGCAGGGCTCTTTCCGCCTGCTTGTGTTCTGTGATGTCAGTGATGACCCCTTCGAGGATTCCCTCATCCTCTCGCAGATTGGCGGAGATGGAAGCCCAAAATGGGGAGCCGTTGGCGCGTTTAAGTTGAGTCTCAAAGTTTTCGACCGCACCGTGCCTCAGGATTTGTGCTTTCATCCGCCCCCGGTCGTCGGGGTTCAGATACGTATCGACGGTTCGTCTCCCTTTGAGATCTTGAACTCCAAACATTTTCAGAACGGCCTGGTTGCAGTCCAGGACCCTTCCTTCGGCGAGAGAGCTCCGGTATATCCCGACCGGCGATTTGTCGAAGAAGTCCCGGTACTTCTCTTCACTGTGTTTGAGGGCCTCAGTGGTGCGCTTTAACTCGGTGGTGTCGGTCCCCGACCCGAGGAAGCCCAGGAAGGATCCATCCGCATCGAGCCGGGGAACGCCCGAGTCCAGAATCCATCGATACTCCCCGTCGAATCGCCGGAGGCGGTATTCCATTTTGAACGGCTGACGTGCCTTGAAGGCGGTCCAATAGGTCTGTAAACATCGGGGGAGATCCTCCGTGTGAACATCCCTCGTCCAGCCGTTTCCGAGGATCTGGCTCAGGGTCCGGCCGGTGAAATCCAACCACCCTTGATTGAAAAAGGTACATAGGCCTTCGGCATCCGAAAGCCAAATCAGGACGGGTGCACTGTCGGCCATCGTCCGAAACCGCTGTTCACTTTCAACTAACGTTTCATGGACACGCTTGGAAGCAGTAATGTCGATCAGTGTTCCCTCATAGGACAATACCTTTCCCCCGCTTTCAGTGATCGCGCGGGCATGTTCGGACACCGTGATCCGACCTCCATCCCTTTTTCTCAGCTCAAATTCGGCGTCGGTAAGTCGCCCTGTTTTATGGAGTTTTTCGAGGTTTCTTCGGCGCACGGAGGGATCCACATACAAACTCTTTTCGATGTCGGCCTCCAGGAGCTGTTGGAGCGATTCGTATCCCAGCATCCGGATGAGTGCAGGGTTTGCACGAAGGACCTTTCCCTCCGGGGTGCTCTGGTACAATCCAATCATTGCCTCCTCGAAAAAGCTGCGGGACCGTTCCTCAGCCGCCCGAGCGGCTTCTTGGGCCGTTTTGAGGTCAGTGATATCGCGAGCGCGCCAAGTGGCAGAGCCTTTCGTTATCGGAGAAACAACGACGGAAAACCAGGTCTCCCGGTCGCCCAGCGGGAAAAGGTACTCGGCCTCGATGGTTGTGCGCTTCTTCAGGGATCGTCTCAGGTGCCCCATGATTGAGTCGATCTGGGTGAGAGGGAGAACCTCTTGCAGTGTTCTGCCAAGGATCCTCCTGGCATTCATCTTGGTTGGGTCAGGGTTGTGCGGATAGACTTCGAGGATGCGCCCTTGCGCGTTGACGACCAGGGTCAGTTCTCTCAGGGTTGAAATCCAACTGCGACCGATCCGGGGAGAGGGCGGCGACTTTGCGGTTGCCCTCTTGTTGACCTTCGGAATTGTCTTTCCGCTTGGCTTCTTCTTCATGCCTGCCTCCGACCGTTTGCTGAATAGGGGTTTTACCAAAAGAGGCGGTCGTTCAGAGATGCTTGGACGGTCTCATGGGTTGAGCCTGCACACTCGTAACCTTGGCCGTCGCCATTTCATCGGGGATCTGCATCCTCAATGGTGCTTATCGACGCTTATCGGAAAAGGGTTTAGTCCCTTTATGGAGCCTTGCAAAACGCCATCGGGGAGAATACCTGCGGATTCATTCTATCGGATGGCCCACGATCACGCCAGAAAATCATTCTTAAATTGAGGGTCGATTCTTCTCCCATGCGGGCATTTCCAGGTGACTGAAAACACAATCACCGGCAGGGTCAGGGATTTCTTCTCACCACGCGGCCCCCGCCGATCGACGACTCGAGGGCAAAGAGCCATTACTTGACAGTTGCGCTATAGTATCGTTGCAATTGACATCACGTGTCCCCAAACCCTTGGTCGAGGTGAGTTTCCGTGGGAACGGTCCTCTTTCAACATGCCTTGATAGTCGCGACGATGAACGACCGCCGCGAAAAAATACCGGACGGTTTTGTGCTCGTCCGAGACAATGTCATTGAAAAGGTCGGCTCGGGGGAATTCGATGGACAGGTGGATCGTGTGATCGAGGCTACAGGAAAGGTCCTCCTTCCCGGTTTTGTCAATTGCCATCATCATTTATACCAGACTCTGACCCGGAACATTCCGGAGGTTCAGAACGTGCCCTTGTTTGATTGGTTAGTTGGGCTCTATGAGATCTGGCGAGAATTAACGCTCGAAGGCGTCCACACAAGCACTAAGGTGGGGATTGCGGAGTTGCTCCTTTCAGGTTGTACCACGACGACAGATCATCTCTATCTCGTTCCCCGGGGAGTCGAAGCAGTTCACGACGAAGAGATTCGCGCGGCGGGGGAGATGGGAATTCGGTTTCACCCCACCCGTGGATCCATGTCTCGCGGCCGTTCCCAAGGGGGCTTGCCTCCGGACGACGTGGTTCAGACGGAGGCTGAGATCATGCAGGACTGCGAGCGAGTAGCAAGCCGATACCATGACGGCTCGAAGTTTTCCATGTGTCGCATCGCCCTGGCTCCCTGTTCTCCCTTTTCGGTGACAAACGAGCTCATGAAAGCCACCCTCGAATTTGCACGCCGGTCCGGCTTGCGCGTTCACACCCATCTGGCTGAGACCCGGGATGAAGAGGAATTCTGCCGGAAGACCTATGGATGTCGCCCCGTGGAGTTGATGCAGAAGTTGGGCTGGCTTGGCGGTGACGTTTGGTTTGCCCACTGTGTTCATCTGAACGAAACGGAATTGGATGTTTTCGTGAGAACCGGGACCGCCGTGGCGCACTGTCCGACTTCCAACATGCGCTTGGGCAGCGGGATTGCACCGATTCGTGAACTTGTCCATCGGGGCGCCCGGGTGGGTCTTGCCGTGGATGGATCTGCCTCCAACGATACATCGAATTTTCTCGCGGAAATCCGGCAAACGCTTTTACTGCACCGTTTGCCCGAAGCAGAGAGGAAGATAGTCGGAGCGGCGGGGAAGGGGCCGGAAGCTTCGAGGCCCTGGATGTCTGCGGAGGACGTTTTATGGATGGCCACGCGGGGAGGGGCCAATACTTTGGGTTACGCCCATGAGATCGGATCCGTTGAAGAAGGGAAGGCCGCGGACTTGATCCTGATCGATACGAACCAGCTCAGCTTTGCCGGCGCCATGAGTGACCCTCTGGCAGCCATGGTCTTCTCGCAATCGTCCAACACCGTGCACACCACGATGGTCAATGGTAGAATTGTCGTGGAGGCGGGTAAACTGCTGCATCAAGACCTGGACAAGCTGGTGCGGTCCCACAACCGTCTGTCTGCAGAAATGCTAAGGCGATCGCAACAGAGGAGAAAGGGCTCTGCGGGTTGAGCCGGCCGCCGGGCTTGGGGCGACTTTTGAAGATCATGGGAACAGGCCTCCTTTGCGGGTCAGGTATTTGAATTCATGCTGCCGAATCTTAGAAAATATTACCGTCCCCGTTCCATTGAAGCGACGCTGCGCCTCCTTAGCGCCAATCCAGTACGGTGCGCCGTGCTGGCCGGCGGGACGCACCTTCTCGCTTCGTCCCGCCGCGATGTCGAGGATGTGGTCGACATTTCGGCATTGAAGCTCAAAATGGTGAAACGGAAAAATGGAGATGTCTGTATCGGCGCGACGGCCACCCTGCAATCCATCCTCGAGAATCCCCGATTGAGAAAATTCGCCGATGGAATCCTCGTTGAAGCGTGTCACCGGAACTCTGTGTCCCGGATGATTCGGAATCAAAGGACGATGGGGGGGGAGATCTGCGCGAACTGGAAACGTTCCGATCTGGCAGCGGTTTTGCTGGCCCTGAATGCCCGGGTGAAGCTCATGAACTTCTCTCTCGAGGAAAAGGAGATGCTGATTTCCGATTTCTGGTCTATGCCCGCATTTCGGGCTGGGAAAAAGGGCTCCGGCCTGGTGTTTCCCGGGCTGCTCTTGGAATTGATCCTTCCGACGCCTGCTCCCCCTTTTGCGGCCGCGTTCGAGCATGTAGAACAGATTGAATCGCAACCCAGCTTTGTGTCTTCGGCAGCGGTTTTAGAGTTTGGTGAGAATCGCCAGTGTGGGGAGGCGCGGGTTGCCTTGAGCTCTTTCGCTGATGCGCCCTGTCGACTTCCTCGGCTTGAATCGTTTTTGAAGGGGAAAACGTTGACGCCGGAGTCAGTCGAATCCGCCGCGGCACTGGGGTTCGGTGAGATTCGACCCCTGGTCGACTCACGCGCCTCGGGAATGTACCGCCAGGCTGTGGCGCCCGTGTTGATTCGACGTTTACTCGGTCGCTGTTTGAAGGGGCACTAATCCCGTTATGAAAATGACCATCGCATTGAACGGTGAGGAGAGGGAATTTGACGTTCCAGCCAACACGACCCTCTTGTCCCTGCTCAGGGACCAGGCAAATTGTTTTAGCGTGAAGCATGGATGCGAAACGGGGGAGTGTGGCGCCTGCGCAGTGATTTTTGATGGGCGAATCGTCAACGCCTGCATTCTGCTGGCCGCCCAGGCCGACGAGCGGGAGGTCATTACTCTCGAGGGAATCCCTTGGATCATGGCGACCCTGAACAGCGTGACCCCTAACGTTGAGAGAGCCCCGACGGCTGGGGCGGACGCCACCCTCCAGCCCAACTCATCTGAGCCCCCTACGGAATCGAGATCCTCCTTTCAGAATCCTGCAGCCTTCTCCCGGGAGGAGCATCCGTCGGCCTATGAATTGTTACATCCCGTTCAACAGGCTTTTGTCGATACGCACGCCATCCAATGCGGTTACTGTACGCCCGGGATGATCCTGTCGAGCCTGTCGTTACTTGCCGAGAAGGGTTTCATCAATCTGCCTTCGATTAAGCGGAAAACGAGGGCGCGCTCCGGGCGGAGAAAATCAGGCTCGAAAGGACCGCTTCTCAACGAGCAGGAAATTCGAGACGCCCTAGCGGGCAATCTGTGCCGTTGTACCGGCTATGTCAAACCCGTCGATGCAGTCCTCCAGGCAGCCGAGAAACTGATCACAGAGCGTTAATCCATGGGGGCGGGAGCGCCCTGAGCAAGGGCCCAGAGCGGAAGAACGCGACAAGTTCCTGTGGGGGTAGAAGAAAAGAAGTTATGCCCACACGCGATTTCAAGAGCGTCAATCAAAACACCCGCCGCGTTGACAGCGTCAAGCTGGCATCGGGGAAGGGAACGTTTGTGGACGACATCAAATTGGATGCCGTCCTGTATGCAAAGATCCTGCATTCACCGCACGCCCACGCCCGCATCAAGAAGATCGACGTGCAGAGGGCGGAACAGCTCCACGGCGTCCATTGTGTTCTTACGTACCGGAATGTGCCCCGGGTTCCTTATACCACCGCCGGACAGGGGTGGCCTGAGCCGTCCCCCTACGACACCGTGATGTTTGATTCGGTGGTTCGGTTCGTGGGGGACCGGGTGGCTTGCGTGGCGGCGGATTCCGAGGAAATTGCTGAGCGGGCACTCGATCTGATTGAGGTTGATTATGAGGTCTTACCGGCCAACTTTGATCCACGAAAGGCGATGGATCCCGGCACCCCTCGACTTCACCTGGAGCCGGACAAACGGGGAATTCATTCTGCCCCGCGAAACATTGCAGCCCATGTCCAGGCCGACGTGGGCGATGTCGAGAAGGGTTTCGCTGAGGCCGAATGCATTCATGAGGGAGAGTATTCTGTCCATTATGTGCAACAGGCATCCATCGAGCCTCATATCACGATCACTTGGCTGGATGAAGATGGACGCCTGATGGTCCGGACGTCCACCCAGGTCCCGTTTCATGTCCGCCGCATTATCGCGCCGTTGATCGGTCTGCCGATACAGAGGATCCGGGTCATCAAGCCGCGGATCGGCGGGGGTTTTGGCGGAAAGCAGGAAATTCTCATTGAGGACCTGTGCGCCATGGTGACGGTGCGTACCGGGAGACCCTGCCGGCTGGAGTACACGAGGGCAGAGGAACTCTATGCCGCACGCACGCGCCATCCGCAGATTGTACGAATGAAGACCGGGGTGAAGAAGGATGGAACGCTGACCGCCATCTCGATGCGCATCCTCGAAAACACAGGGGCGTACGGCACCCACGCGCTCACGGTGCAATGCGTCAGTGGAAGCCGCGCGTTGTCACTGTACCGCTTTCCCAATATTCACTTTGAGGCCGATGCGGTTTACACGAACCTCCCGGTGGCGGGGGCCTTCCGGGGTTATGGGAGTCCGCAAGGTTTCTTTGCCCTGGATTCGCACATGGACGAGTTGGCCGAAAAGCTGGGAATTGATCCCCTGGAATTCAGGAGAAAGAACCATGTGCGCGAGGGAGAGCCGACACCCATCGCCGAGGTGCTGGGGGAGGGGCGCGAGGGATATAAGCAAATCATCCAAAGCTGTGGCCTCGATGAGTGCATTGAGCTCGGAGCGAAGGAGATCGGGTGGAAGACCCAGCGAAATCCGGATCCCCGGGCACGAATCCCCGGACCCACGGTCTTTGATGCGTCGAACTCCGGGATCTCAGGTTTAAAATCTGAAATTTCAAATACGGAATCGAATTTGAAATCGAATATGCCGCATTTGAAATCTGAAATCTCAAATCTGAAATCCGGAATTCCGGGACCTGTTGTCCGCGGTGTCGGCATGTCGTGTACCATGCAGGCCTCTGGAATACCCGGTGTTGACATGGGAGCGGCGTGGATCAAGATGAACGAGGACGGCTCCTTCAACCTGAAGGTCGGAGCCACGGATATTGGCACGGGGGCGGACACCATGTTCGCCCAGGTGGCGGCTGAAACCCTGGGGACCTCACCGGAAAAAATCATTGTCTACTCCTCGGACACCGATATGACGCCGTTTGATCCCGGGGCGTACGCTTCGTCAACCACCTACATTTCGGGTGCCGCCGTCAAAAAGGCCTGTGATCAGGTGCGGGAGCAGATCCTTGAAGTGGCCGCGGAAATGTTAAACCCCAAGAAGGGAATAGCGACTCACCCGCCATCGGAGAGATCTTTGGCCGGGGCAGTGCGGACGGAAAAGAAGGATCTGTTGGTGCACGATGGCAAGGTATGCGTGCCCGATGGACGCTTCGTGACCTTCGAACAAATCTGTTTGCGCTCGCTCTACCAGGAAAATCAGTTCCAAATTCAGGGGCATGCGTCGCACATGTCCTATGATTCTCCGCCGCCCTTCTGTGCCCAGTTTGCAGAAGTGGAGGTCGATGTGGAGACAGGGATCGTGAAGGTCAGACGATTGGTCACGGCCGTGGACTGTGGTGTGGCGATTAATCCGAAAATGGCAGAAGGTCAGATTGAAGGCGCAGTGACCCAGGCTCTGGGATATGCGTTGACGGAGCAGATGGTGTTTGATGAGAAAGGACGACCGTTGAATCTCAGCTTCAGGGACTACAACATCTATACGGCCGTGGACATGCCTGAACTAAGATCCTTCCTCGTCGAGACCTACGAACCCACGGGCCCTTACGGGGCGAAAGCGATTGCGGAAATTCCCATTAATGGCGTGGCTCCCGCTATCGCCAATGCGGTCTACAATGCCATCGGCGTTCGGATTCGCGATCTCCCGATCACGCCGGAGAAGGTGCTGAAGGGCCTGACATCTCTACAGTCCGGCGCTTTGGGGTGAGGATTTCATTCGCAGGAGGTACCCAATCACTTCATTCGCTTCGCCCCCACCGGTATCCCTCCCACATTAAGGTAATTCACATACTTCGGATTCAATACCCCGCGCAGAACGGAATTCATGGTCAGGTAATTCTGCATGTCGATCACTGCCTCCTCCACGTTTTCAAAGAGCCGATGAGACAGGGGGCGGCGTGTGGAATACTCGAATTCGACGTCAGCATACTCCGTGCGAAACCGCGCCCTGTCGCCGAGGGGTTCGACTTCGAGAAAGAACTCGTTGCCGTAAAGGCGCGCCCGCACCCGTTTGACATGCTGTCCCGCTTCCACTAAGAAGCCGTCGTGAGAGGTCCATTTCTCGAAGGCCGCTGCAGACCCGAAGAGCCTCGGCTTTTCGACATAGGGGCCGCCGTCTTCGGGGCAAAAGACATCGCAATTGCCACACTCGTTGCAGAAATCCTGGAACGTGGCGAGTTGGTGCGCTCCCTTGACCTCAAAATGTCCACCGGGCACGGCCAGGAGCCCCCCTGTCGTCAACCGATAATTGAGGTAATCAAGGGAGCAGGATTCAGTCTCGTAGACGAAGTTTGCATCGTTGGGACAGACGGGAACACATTTGTCGCAGTTGATACAGTCAAACAGGTAAAGGTGGGAACCGATCTTGCGGGGGGTGGAACGATTGTTCTTGGCGTAGTACCGCTCATCGCGGGTCGTTCGATCGACAATGCTTTCCGTGTTCAGGAGGCCGGCCTCAGCGATGAGCTCAGCATAGAATCGGGGTAGGTCTTCCTTCACCCGGTCCGCACCGTACTGTGATCCCAGCGATTGCACGTGCTTTCCAATGAGATCTCGGGTGGGGGCACGTCGCTCCAGACTTTCCCGGAGGGTGATAGCGAAAGGAGGAATCACCTCTTGAGTGAGTATGGGTCGAGAGTCGGGCCGGCCCGCGATGACCCTTCCGTCCGGGGCGGTCAAGCGGTCCAACGCCCTCAACCCATTCCCTTCGTAATACAGAATGAACTCCCCCAGATCGCTGACGCCCATTTCTTTCATTTTGGCTTCAAGTTTGTACAGGTAATTCGGTAATCGCCCGTAGCCACCCGGACGGAGCAAGTCAGTGCACGTTGTAACCGGGGTAAAATTCATGGCCACGGTATTGCAGAAGTTCTGTGCGTCCACTCCCGCCGAGAATGAAATGGGGTAAGCATTGCCCACCGCATGGCGCCACTTCTTGACGAGGTTCAACGTGATCACATGCAGCGGCTGGCCCGAGAGATACATCACTCGTTCGCTGGAAGGGAGAAAGTTGTTGTTGTTGAGGACGACGAGGGTGTTGGAAAACTTGACGCCAAGTTTGCGCCCGAGGGATCGGGCGGTCTGGTCCAGCCGCGAGCAGATCTCGATGGCCTGATCGAATTGCAGGTCTTTATCGAAGAACTCCTGTTCGGTTTGAATCTCGTGGTACCCCATGACGTCGTGCAGCAGGTGGTCAACCGCCGCTTTACCGAGCAACGTGGGGTTCAACTTGATAATCACGTGGAGCCCCATTTCACGGAGCAAAAAATCAACGATACTTTCAATCTCATGGGCGGGGCAGCCATGAAAGGTTGACAAGGTCAGGGTGTCGCTGAGCCGGGTATTAAAATTAAGGTCGCGCAGCCGCTTGAATTCTGCGGGGATTTGACGTCGCAACTCTTTCACGACGGGCGACGCATCCTTCATCGATTCGATCCAGTTGCGGACGCGAGGTGTGGAAATGCCTGCGAGGTCGTAACCGACGGACATGTCAAAAATCGTTTGAGTTTTTTCGGAGGACCCCTCCACGTCGGCCATTCCGGACGATTTCAAAACGTCAATCAGCATCGACCCGGCGACGTATTCGTGCAGCGATTGTTCGAGCTTCAGCTCCTGGGACCATTCAATATTGAATCCAATGTTATGGACGTCGATGCAGGGCCGGGGGATCTTGAGTTCGTCGTTAATCTGGACCGTTTTAAGCTCCAGGATGCGGGAGCCCGCGAGCCAGGCGAGCACGATGTTCTGGGCCATCTGGTCCTGAGGGCCGGCCGCGGGGCCTAACGGTGACGACGCGGGGTGTCCATGCATGCGGACTGAGGTGTCGAGCGATACATCCGCCTTGTAAAATTTTCGCTTGGACAGGTCGAATATCTTCCCTTCGCGTTCGTATTCGACGAACATGCGCTTGAGAAGATTTGCAAATGGAGCAGGATAAAGTTCAGCCACGAGAACCCCGGAACCTGAGAATCTAACTCGTCGTTATCCGTTTCTGGAGTGCTTCGAAAGTGGGTTCAATGGGCGAAGGAATCTCGACCGTGCGGAGCGCCGAGGGAATGTCCTTCAGTCCATTGCCGGTATTGACGACCACGACTGCATCGATGGATGAAAAAATCTTCTTCTCAACCGCCTGGAGAAATCCGGCATAGGCGCAGGACCCGGCGGGCTCAGCGAAGACTCCGGTCTCCCGGGGAAGTCTCGCCAGGGCGGCCAGAATACTTTCATCTGAGACCTTCAGGGCACGCCCTTTGGATTCTTGAATCGCCATGACGGCGCGTCGCCCATCCCGGGGTTTCCCCACATTGATCGAGTCGGCGAGGGTGTGAGCTTCAACCGGCTGAATCCCGTCCATCGCTGCCGGGTTGAAGCCGGATTCAACCGCATCGACAATCGGAGAAGCCCCTTCGGACTGCACGCCGAGCATCCGGGGCAGCCGGTCAATAATCTTCATCGCATACCAATCCTTGAATCCCTTCCATAAACCACTCATGATGTTGCCGTCCCCCATACTGACCACGACCCAGTCGGGAGCGTTCCAGCCTAATTGTTCACAAATCTCGAAGGCGGCTGTCTTTTTCCCTTCTGCCGTGTACGGGTTGATCCCCGTCGAGCGATTGTACCAGCCAAATCGCTGGGTGGCTTCACTACACAAATCGAAGGCCCGGTCGTAATCGCTCCGGACTCGGATGACCAGGGCTCCATATAAAAGGAGTTGGGCCACTTTGGCTTGCGGGGCAGCCTCGGGAACAAAGATAACGCTCTTGAGGCCGACGGACGAGCACATGGCCGCAAAGGCGGCCCCGGCATTTCCGGAAGAAGCTGTGGTGGCGATTTCGGCGCGGTATTCCAACGCTTTCGCGGCCACCAGGGCCGAAGGTCGGTCCTTGAACGAGGCCGTGGGATTTCGGCCGTCGTCCTTTACCGTTAGAGATCGGATCGAAAACTTATGAGCCAGGGCAGGGAGGTTGTAGAGGGGGGTCCATCCGACATGAAGTAAAGGTTTGCGCGTCTCCGGATGCAGCGGCAGCAATGGCAAATAACGCCACATGGAAAAGTTCCTGTTTTCGGCAAGATGCTCCCGCTTGAATTCCTTGCGCAGGGCAACGTAGTTGTAAATCACATCCACGTTCGACCCGCACTTCAGGCAGGTGTAGAGGATCTCCGAAACGTCAAATTCAGCCCCACAGGAAAGACACTTCAGTCCAAGAACATTCTTCATAGGTAGATTACAAGGGATTGCGTGTCCGCGTGGACTTATCAAAGAAAAAAAGGAGAGGTCCTGTCGGAAAGGTATCGGTGAGGGACTTGGCACTACATTTGCTGAAATCGGGCTTCCGACCCTCGACTACAAGATTCTGCCTTTTGCTCTCTGAGTTCTGGCATGGGATGCAGGGACTCGCGTCTCTCTCTCATCGCTCCTGCCGGATTCTAACCCAGCACCATCGAGAGCAGGGCCATCCGGACGAATAATCCATTCTGGGCCTGGCGAAAGTAAGCGGCTCTCCGGTCGGTATCGACGTCGGTGGTAATTTCTCCAACACGGGGCAGCGGATGCATCACAACAGACCGTTGCTTCATCAAAGACAGGATCGTCTCATCGATGATGTAAACCCCTTTCGATTTTTCGTAGTCCTCAATGCGGTCGCCGAACCGTTCCTTTTGAATTCGCGTCTGATAGACGACATCCACTTCCGGCGCGACCTTGGCGAGATCAGATTCCTCCGCGTGCCAGACATGATGTTCCTCCAGGTGTTGGAGGATATCGTCCTTCATCTTCAGGGCTTCGGGGGCGACAAAATAAATTTTTATACGGTCAAATTTGCTGAGTAGATAAGTGAGGGACCGCACGGTACGGCCCTGCGCCAGGTCGCCTACCATGGCGATTTTCAATCCATCGATGCTCCCAAGCTCTTTCTGAATGGTATACAGATCAAGCAGCGCCTGGGTGGGGTGCTGACCGATGCCGTCCCCCGCATTGATCACCGGGATCTGGGATACGGCCGCCGCTCGTTTTGCAGCCCCGACTTCATTGTGCCGCATGACAATGACATCGGCATAGCCATTGATCACACGAATTGAATCTTCCAGCGTCTCCCCTTTCGCAATGGACGAAAATTCACGCGCATTTTCGGTGGAGATACATCGTCCTCCCAGCCGGATCATCGCCGCCTCAAACGAGAACCGGGTACGGGTGGAAGGTTCGTAAAAAAGCGAGGCCATGATCTTCCCGCTGTAATCCTTGGTTCCGCCGCGCGTGACGACTTTCTCCATGTGCTGGGTCAATTCAAATAATTCCCGAAGCAACGGAAGGCTGAACTGCTGCGATTCGATGACATGGTGAATTTTCATGTACGGAGGCCTCGTTATGGACGAATTCGAAGAAGGTTGTGGTTGGCTGCCGATACTGCCGTGATGATCCTAAGGGTGAAACGTTCCTTCCTTGACTGACTGAAGAGGGTGCTTGAGTCCGCCCTCTTCCTGATGAGTGGAAGCGGGTGGATGATCGGGAGGGCATCTTTTCGCCCATGCAAAAGTTTAATGTAAGGTATCTTGAACAAAAATTATAGAAAAATCTTGTTGTTCCGGATGAAACCGGCCCTCGAAAGGACTCCTGGGTCACGAGGACACGTTCCCCCGAAGATTTGTCCAAGGATAGTCTCTTCGGAGTTACAATAATTTCTAATGGGTGGCTCGTGGCTTTTTCGTCTTAAGTCCCTTCCTGGAGGTCAATGATGAATCTATTCCGCTCAACACCCTCCCGCATTTTGATGGCTGCCTTGTTTTTCGCTCTGTTACCGACCCTCGGGACAAGGTTTGCGAAGGGGTCAAGTTCAGCACCGGCCAAGTCCCTTTTTGCAAATTCCAGGAACTTGCAAACCCTGACCGGCGAGACAATCGCCCGAGCGGTCGATCACTTTGGGAGTACCGGTTTGACGGCTGACAAGATCGCCATGACTTTGATCGATCTCAATGACCGCAACCACCCCGTATGGGCAAATCATCGGGGAGATGAGCCCATTTATCCCGCCAGTGTCGTCAAGCTGTTCTATCTGGTTGCTGCCCATCATCAAATGGAGTCGGGGGCCCTTAAGGAATCTCCGGAGATGGATCGCGCGCTTCACGACATGATCGTGGATTCATCCAACGACGCCACGCATTATGTGGTTGATATACTCACTGGAACAACCGATGGGCCGGAGCTCGATGCTGTGGCGCTTCGTGACTTCATGGAGAAACGGAATTTCGTAAATACCTATTTCACCCACCTCGGATACAGCCAGATCAACGTGAACCAGAAAACCTGGTGTGAAGGCCCCTATGGACGTGAAAAACAGGGTCTGGGCCCCAACCTTGAGAACCGGAACAAGCTCACGACCAATGCAGTCGCTCGACTCATCTTTGAGATCGTTACTGGGCGCGCGGTGTCCCCCGCTCGGAGCGGGGCCATGCTGAGCCTGATGCACCGCGATCCTTTCCTGAAGTCCGCGGACCCTGATGGTCAGGCGACGGCTTTTTTGGGGAAGTCCCTCCCCATCGGTTCCCAGTACTATTCGAAGGCCGGCTGGACCTCGCAGACGAGGCATGATGCCGCATACATTCGACTGCCCAACGGCACAGAGTATATCCTCGTTGTCTTTACGGTCGATAACAGCGGGCAGACTGATATAATCCCTTTCGTGTCCAAACAGGTCGCTGAAGGCATATCCCGAACTCCCCCCACAGCCGACTTAATCCTGTTCAACGGCCGCCTGTGGACGGGGAACCCGTCGCAGCCATGGGCCGAGGCCCTGGCCTCGCGCGGAGAGCGCATCATCGCAGTGGGTTCGAATGAAGACATCAAGAAGCTGGCGGGTCCCAAGTCTCAGGTGATCGACCTTCAAGGTCGACTGTCCCTGCCGGGGTTCATTGACGATCACACGCATTTCATGAGCGGGGGATTTCAGCTGCTCTCAGTTGATTTGCGGGATGCACGCACTCCCCAGGAGTTCGCGCGAAGGATTCGGGAAAAGGCGGAAAAGCTGGGCGCGGGTCGATGGATTACGGGAGGCGACTGGGACCACGAACTCTGGCCGGGCGCACCGCTTCCCACAAAGGGACTGATCGATCCCTTCACGGCGAACCACCCGGTCTTTGTGGGCCGGCTCGATGCCCACATGGCGTTGGCGAACAGCGTCGCCCTCCACATGGCAAAGATAACAAAGGAAACCCAGGATCCGCCGGGGGGAGCGATCGTCCGCGATCCGAAATCGGGCGAGCCGACCGGAATCCTGAAAGATGCCGCCATGGGGCTGGTTTGGCCTTTGATCCCGGAGCCGACAATCGCTGAAAAAGAAGAGGCCTTCGCGGCCGCGCAAGCTGAGGCGGCACGCGACGGAGTCACATCCATCCAGGATATCACCCCCTGGAGCGATTTCGAACTGTATGAACGTTCTCACAACGCCGGCCGGCTCACGGTCCGTATCTCTGCCCGAACTCCCCTGAATCAGTGGAAGCAGCAAGCCGATCTTGTGGCACGACAGGGAAGCGGTGATGCATGGCTGAGGTTGGGTGGATTAAAGGCCTTCATGGATGGCTCACTCGGTTCGACTACCGCCCTCTTCTTCGATCCTTATCTGGACGCACCCACCACGTCGGGGCTGATGGCTGACGACAACATTCCCGAAGGAAGGTTGAAGCAGAATATCCGGGACGCCGACAAGGCCGGACTCCAGTGTTCGGTTCATGCGATAGGAGACGAGGCCAATCATCTACTCCTCAATTATTTTGAAGAGGTTGAAAAGGAGAATGGTCCCCGGGATCGCCGATTCCGGATTGAGCATGCCCAGCACCTTCTGCTCAGCGACGTCCCGCGTTTCGCCCGGCTGGGTGTCATCCCCTCTATGCAGCCGTATCATGCCATCGACGACGGACGCTGGGCTGAAAGGCGCCTCGGCCCGGCTCGCCTCAAAACCTCGTACGCATTCCGGGCACTGCTTGACGCCGGGGCTACCCTGGCCTTTGGATCCGATTGGAACGTTGCCCCTCTCTCGCCGCTGATAGGAATTTATGCGGCCGTTACCCGGGAAACTCTCGATGGGAAGAACCCTCAAGGCTGGATTCCACAGCAGAAGGTCACTGTCGAAGAGGCGGTGCGCGCCTATACCACCGCAGCGGCGTACGCTGGATTTGAGGAGCGCGAGAAGGGGTCACTTGAAGCCGGGAAGCTCGCGGACGTGGTGGTGTTGTCGCAAGACATATTCCGGATCCCCCCTCACGACATCTCGAAGACTGAGGTGGTAAACACGATCGTTGGGGGTAAGGTCGTTCATACCCGGTAAAGCGATTCTGTTTTCCGGCGCGAGGGGCGGGAAACCATCGATTCGCGACTGCATTGATCTTGCATTTTTGTCTTGGACTAGTGGATGTGACTTGAGGTAACGAAGGGACTTTCAATGTTGCCCGACGATGACATGTTGCGGGCGTTTATCGCCGACACGTTGACAAGAGAAGAGGAACATCCTTCCTCGCAGGCATGCGACAATCCGTATCAAGGGGGTGAGAAACACAAGATCCGCGAGATGGCGAGCGCCCCGGTCCCCTCAATGAAACGCCGCGGTATGGAGGCTAGTCTGAAATCCATTCTGATAACGGGCCTGTTGATCCTGGTTATATTCTTCGTCTGGTTTGTGGTTTCCAAATGATCACGCTGGGATGATCGTAGACGGTAGGGGAAACATTCGTCGTGATGGGTTCGGTCGAACCCCTCTCATGGATTGTTTTACTTCGTTGTGGGTAGTCTCAGGAGTGGAAGCATGCTGGAAAAGGTAAATCTCAAGTTATCGCTCTCGAAGGCAGAGTGTCAACGGCGACTGGCTCATCTCCAAAACAGGCTGTACGATCTCGAACATGCGATCTACCAGGCGGGTATACCGGTGGCCATTGTCTTTGAGGGCTGGGCCGCCGCAGGGAAGGGAAGTACGATCCGCGTCCTTGCCGAGCGGATGGATCCACGGGGGTTCCGCGTCGTCTCCATCACCCCGCCCCGCACAGCAGAATTGCAGTACCCCTGGCTGTGGCGTTTCTGGCAGAAGATCCCGGCTTGTGGTCAGATCCTCGTCTATGACACCTCCTGGTATCGGCGAGTCCTCATCGATCGAGTGGCCAAGATCGTTCGTAAGCAGGAATGGCAAGCCGCATTTCAGGACATTTCGGAATTTGAGGAGCAGTTGGCTGCCGACGGAACAGTCATACTCAAGTTCTGGCTGCATATCAGCAAGAGAGAACAATCGCGACGGTTTAAGAAGCTGCTCAAGAATAACTTGACAGCCTGGCAGGTGAGCGATGAAGACGCCGCACAACACAAGGCCTACAAAAAGTACTCAGTGGCCGTGGAGGAAATGTTGGCACGGACTGACTCGCCTCAAGCTCCCTGGACTATTGTTGAAGCCACCGATCGCCATTTTTGCCGCAATAAAGTGATCGAAACGATCGTCCGTGCGCTTGAAAGGCGATTGGGCGATCACGCACCACCCCCGTCAAGGGTTCGGGTCAAGAAGAACACAGGATCGTCTTCTGCTCCACCCAAGGTTGAAGCGGAGATCGTGAGTTAGCCTGTTCGGAGGATATGGAACCGGCCAATAGCCTTGCAGGAAAGCCGATACGCCGCCTTTCAGCCAGGATCAAGGCAGATCTCTTAAAGGAGTCATCGCATGCTTGAACTGATCGATCTCGAGCAACGCCTGTCCCACGCCCACTATAATCTCCAGCGCGAGCGCCTTCAGAACGAGTTGCATTTATGGTGCTACCAGGCATACAAGCAAAAACGGCCGGTCATCATCGTGTTTGAGGGGTGGGATGCCGCAGGAAAGGGGGGGACGATCAAACGGCTCACTGAACGAATTGATCCGCGAGGGTATGTCGTGTGGCCCATCGGCGCCCCCACGGGAGACGATAAAACCCATCACTATCTTTACCGATTCTGGCGTCGTCTGCCGGCTGCGGGTGAGATTGCCATCTTCGACCGCTCCTGGTACGGACGCGTGCTTGTGGAGCGGGTGGAAGGATACTGCATCGAATCCTCATGGAAACGGGCCTACAGCGAAATCAACCAGTTTGAACGGCAACTCGTTGATTTCGGCACGATCATCCTGAAGTTCTGGATGCATATCAGTCGAGAGGAACAACTACGTCGATTCAAAGAGCGAGAACATATCAATTATAAATCCTGGAAGCTTACGGAGGAGGATTGGCGCAACCGGGGAAAATGGGAGGATTACGAACCCGCGGTTGAGGACATGCTTGTGAAGACGAGTACTCACCGAGTCCCTTGGACCATTATCGAAGCCAACGACAAACCGTTCGCCCGCATCAAGGTGATGAAAACAACGGTCAGTAAGCTCAAACAGGAATTGGTTTAGTATCCACTGCGAGACGAGAACCCCAAGGAATTATCAACCAATCATTGCCTGCAACTCCCTTCGATCAGGTTCCGATGGTCAACACAAGAGATCTGCCGAATGGGTTCCGTGACCTTAATCACACAACCTGATGAATCTTCTGATACCATTTTCATTGTCTTTGTCTAATGAAATGTGTGTTGCGTCTTATCTGGGCGGATTTTGATCTATGATTAACTTTAGCATTTTGGATTAGATGGATTTATTGAGATATTTACCCTCAAGATGATCGGAGACAAAACACGGTGTGATTCATACGTCCACCGTTGAGAGGACGAAGCGAACAGGGAATTTTTCTCTGAATTGAGATCGAATCTCTTTCCGGGTTCAATAAATATTTGGCTATGCATCGCCTCCCAATTCCAGGCTCGATACAGGTTCCGAAAAAAACCTTGCATAATCAGTAGTTGCCTTGATGAGTTATGCAGCGGATACAGACCTCACAGGATGCCAACTGGAAATTATGTTTGGCCAAATGATTGCTGCCTAATTTCTGAACAAAAAATTAACCCTTTAGGATTTTTAACTAAGTGGAGGTGTAGAAATGCGGAAATCTATTCGTGTCTGTTTTCTAGTTTTAGTATCCCTGATGTTGGTCTCTGGCCTCGGTTGGGCTGATAACAGTAACGGTAATGGTCCGGTTCAGACAGGGTATGCGGTCGTCACTCCCACAACAACCCCGAGTGGGTTGGTTGTTTTTGAGACCTTTGGGGAAAGGGAGGGGAACGCCACAACGCAAGCAGGAGTTTTGCCCGCAAACATGACGACCGATGCGTTGATTTTTGTGAGGTCGAACGGTCGTCTCTCTCGAAACCTGGGTGTCGCGATCACGAATCCCGGGAGCACAACTGCCAATATTACGCTGACGCTTCGACAAGGAGATGGGACGACCGTGACCACGAGAACGCTGACTGTGGCGGCAGGACAACAGGTTTCGCAATTTGTGACGGAGTTGTTTTCGAGCATGTCCCAAGTTCAAACTGATTTTAACGGGACGCTCCGGATTACTTCCGACACGCCCGTTGCCGTCATCGGCCTGCGATTTCGAGGGAACAACTTCAGCACTCTGCCCGTCACGACACTCTCTCCAATCACCAATGTGCCGTTGATTTCCGCTGGCGTGGGCGGGCCGGGATCCTTGATCCTGCCGCAGTTTGCCACGGGAGGCGGTTGGGCGACTGAAATCGTCCTCGTGAATTCCGGCGCGGCAACCCTGACGGTTCGCGTGGATCTGTTCAAGAACGATGGGACGCCGTTAACCGCATCTTTGAATGGGCAATCAGCGAGTAGCTTTATGAACCTGACGATCCCCGCGGGGGGTGTTCTGGTCCTTGCCCAACTCGACAACAACGGAGACGACGACTTTTAGGGAAAAAGGCTAAGAAGAACATTGAGGCCGGGAGTTTTTGGTTTTCAGGTTGAGGCTGCCTCCGAGGAAGGCTTCGAAATCTCAGCCCATCCGAAGTTGAAGACCGAAGCTTCCGGCATTTTTTTATAAAGGGTTTTCAGGATATCGGTGAAGGGATTTCAGCCTGGAGGCAGGCTGTTTTCAGATCATTTCGTTCAATAATTCTTCGCGGGGTTGCGGGATCACCACTTTATTGACCAGGAGCCCTTTTTGGGCAATGACCTCTGCGCCTGCGTCGACCGCACTACGTACCGCCGCGACAGGGCCTGTCAGGGTTACAAAAGCTTTCCCCCCGAGCGCCATGGCCAGGCGCACTTCAATCAGTCTGACCTGCGCCGTCTTGGCCGCCGCGTCCGCCGCCTCGATCAATGACGCCACGGAGAAAGATTCAATGATGCCGAGCGCTTCCAGCAATTCGACTTTGCTGGTGCCGGCGATGGCGGGGAAGATTGATTCATGGACGTTGGGTATGACAAAGGTATCGATCACGGAAAAGTCACCCGCCCGACTTCCGGCCTCAACGCTGGATTCCACCGCGGCGACGTCCCCTCCCACCATAACCATGTATTTGCCGGAACAGATCGTTCTCGAAAGGATTAGCTCGACGTCTGCGGCTTTTAGCATCGCGTCACAGGCCTCAAATCCCGCGGCAATGCTGCTGAGTTCAATAAGCCCAATGGAGTTTTTTAGCATGCCCCGCCGTTAAATTCCGATTTCTCAAGGTG
>JBAVHJ010000509.1:0-11012 GCA_049685715.1 Terriglobia bacterium
GAATAGAGGAGTAACGCCGCTCCAGAGATTGCAAGTTCATTAGCAGTTTATCAACAGAATTTGTGCCAACAAGGACAAAAAAAATTCATCATAAGGAGGCCAGGATTACAGGAAGTTAAGGACCTTCAATCTGAAGAGAACCAGATGATCGCGCCGGGGCGGGTTTTCCATCAACGACCGATTCCCCGGTTTCCTGGCTTCCTAATAAAATCTGGTTTGGGTTCCGGCTCGTCCGGATTGGGGGTTTCCCGGAAGAGTTGGCCGGGCTGAGCGCGACCAGATGAAAAAGGCGAACACTCCGGCAACCAGGGTCACCAATCCTCCGATGACGTACGGCACACCGGATGTGAAAAAGATATAGATCCAGCCCAGTAAGGCCACCACACTCGGCAGCGGATAAAACGCCATGCGAAAGGTGGCTTTCGATTGGGGCTCCCGGCGCAACAGGTGTACCGCGACAATTTGAGCAATGAATTGGATCAATATACGCGTGGTGATAAGGGCCTTGATCACCGCATCCAAGGTGAAGAATCCCGCCCCGATCACCACGGCGCCGAGGGCCAGGAGAGCGACGTGAGGGAATTCGCCCGTCGGATGGAGGCGGGCGAATACTGAAAAAAAGAATCCATCACGCGCGGCGGCATAGGGGATGCGTGAGTAGGCCAACATCAGGGCAAACACCGAGGCAAACGCCGTCCACACAATCATCACCGTGACGAGTACTCCGCCCGTGCGGCCATAGATTTTCTCCATAAACTCGGACGCGATGAACTGCGATTGCATCGCCTGCTTCCATGGAACTACTCCAATAATGGAAAGATTCATGGTGAGATAGATGGCGGCCACCACGATGACGGAGATCAGAATGGAGCGCGGTACAGTCCGGGAAGGATTCTTGACCTCGTCCCCGATATAGCACACGCTGTAATAGCCAAGGAAATCGTACATCGAGATCAGCATCGCCGATCCCAGCCCCAGGACGAAACCCCTGGAAAAATCAAAGGCGTGGGGCGGAAACGAGAATGCGATTTGTGAATCAAAGCGCACGAATCCCGAGACCATCATGACCGCGATGGTGGCGATCATCCCCACCCACAGGGCCACCATGAGCTTTCCCACAGAAGAGATCCGCCGGTAAAGCAGCAACACGGTGAGCAGCCCGACGCCGACCGCCACCCACTTCATCTCCCGCGGGGTCAAGGGGATGAGATACGTCAGGTACTGTGCCAGACCGATGTTGCCGGAAGCGATTTCGAGCGGTCCTGACAAAATGAACTGCCAGATGAACAGAAACGGAAGAAGCCGTCCCAGGCGTGTGCGGGCATAGGCCACTTTCAAATATTCAAAGGTTCCGCCGGAGCTCGGGACCGTCGCGGCGAGTTCGGCCCATACCATGCCATCGCACAGCGCAATCAGGGCCCCCAGGATCCAACCCAGCATGGCTTGAGGCCCGCCCATGGCCGCGAGGATCAGCGGAATCGTGATGAACGGGCCGACCCCGACCATGTTCGACATATTCATGGCGGTGGCTTCGAGGAGGCCAAAGGTCCGGTGTAATGAGGGCGGTAAGCTAGCGGACGTCATCGAAATGGTTCCAGTGTCACTCGAACCCCGGGGTTGGACAAAAAAGACAGCACCTCGACTCATCGGGGTGTATTGAATGGGTCACGAAGAGTTAAAACCGATTCATCGGCTTCTGCGATTCTCGTTGAAAACCGTTAACGCGGAACGATCCCCTGGTTTTGCCCCCTTCTTCACGCCTTTGAATCGGAGACCTTTCGCCGGATGTAAATCGTTTTTTCCACGACCGCGCAGGCTAGTCCCTCAGCATTGGTGAGCTGGATTTCATACACTCGATCAAGAGAAGTCAGGCGCTGAAGTTCACTGCGAATGGTATTGAGCTCTTCGTCGGCAAAAACAAACCTCGCAAACAAAGTGCCCCGTCCGGGCTTCTTAAACCGGATGGCCGCCGCCTTGTCCCAGACCACATATCCCGGACCGAGGTTCTTGATCAGCATGATCATGTAAAATGGATCGACGGCCGCATACATGCTTCCCCCAAAAATGGTTCCCACGTAATTGCGAGTCCGCCAGGACAAGGGAAGCTTGACGCGCACTTCACGGAAATCGTGGGCAACGTAGGTGACCCAAGCGCCCGTACTGCGATAGGTGGGGTACAGATTGAAGGCCCAGCGCCACAGTTTGCTCTTCATTGATTCAGGCATGTCCCGAAGGCTTCATTCTAAAGGTGAATTTGACGGATCTGAGGAACCTCAAGAATCCGCACCCCCTGGCAGGGATTTTCCACGGCCCAGCACATTGAGGCAATCATTTCCTTCAACCTCACAAGCCCGAGCCGTTGCGTCGTCTTTCGGGTCGCAGGAAGGAGCCCAAACAACCAGTACACCGGCATCAGGAGATAGGGCCAGCGGTGTCCCGGCCCCAGCACGTACCACGGTCTTAAGATGGTCGCGTTCAAACCCGCCTTGCGGATGATGCCTTCACACTCCGCACGAACCTCGAGGTAGGCTTTCATGATCGGAGCCGGTTGTGCCACACTGACGTAGACAAAGTGCTTCACATTAGCAGCGACGGCCACACTAACCGCTTCTTGCAAGGACTTCAGGTCAATGGTGCGGAATTGTTCGGCTTTAGAGGGATTCGCGTGAGGGACGCCCACGAGGTGGACAAAGGTGTCCGCTCCAGGAACCGCGTTGGCGTAGGATGGGCCCTTCAGAGCGTCGCCCACCACGATCCGGCTGTTCTTTGAGAGATCCCGTTCCTTCCCTACTCGAACCAACGCAAGGACGTCGTGGCCGCGAGAAACGAGTTGAAGGATCAGGTCCCTTCCCATATAACCGGTTCCACCGGTTACAAAGACATGGTGGGTCGTCTCGGGTTCATTCAAATGGAATGCTCCCTGTTCAGTCCGGCTCAAGATATTCTGACGGTGAGTGACTCAAAATCGTGAACTAAAGTAGAAGGGCTGATTGAGATTTGGTGCCGAAGCGGGGACTTGAACCCCGACCCCCCGTAGAGGACTACACCCTGAATGTAGCGCGTCTGCCAATTCCGCCACTTCGGCGTGGGGACCTATTCTGTCATCCCAAAAAATGTTTGTCAATGCGGCTGGCCCGTGAAAATTCCTGACCTACTGCGACGGCGCCAAGGGGCAAACAATGCCACCTTCGGCCCAATAGCGATTTCAAATCGCCTGCCGCTTTGTTATGATGGTCGATGCTGGCGGCCGCTTCACACAGATGCCTATTCCTGAGTCATTCCTCGCTGCTCTTCAAAACAATCGAAAGGTAACGCTGAACTCATGCTCATTGAATCCATAGCACCGACGCGTGTTGACCTGGCCGGGGGCACCGTCGATATCTGGCCTCTTTATCTGTTTCATGAAAATGCGTGCACGGTCAATTTTGCCATTGACCAATTCGCTCGCTGTAAGATCCGCACGCGGCGAGACCGGAAGATCGTCCTGAAATCCATCGATGGTAAAAAAACGGCTCGCTTCAACTCCCTTGAAGAACTGAAAGGGGATCGTGTGTTGCCTTTGCTTTCGCGGCTGATTTGGGAGTTTGCCCCCAACCCCGGCTTCGAAATGACCACCCATTGCATGGCGCCTGCCGGATCGGGGCTGGGCGGCTCATCGGCGTTGAACATCGCAATCTGCGGCGCGCTGAAGGCGCTAACAAAATCGCCGCTCAGCAAGCCGGGCATTCAATCGCTCGCTAAAAACGTCGAGGCGCAAGTGATCAACATCCCCACAGGGGAGCAGGACTATTATCCCCCTCTCTACGGCGGCGCCCTGTGCATGCACCTGACGGCGCATGGCACCCGGGTTGAAAGGATTCCGATTGACCTCCAGAAACTCGAAAACCATCTCGTTTTGTGCTTCACGGGCGAGCCGCGATATTCGGCCATCAATAACTGGGAGATGTTCAAGCGGCATGTGAACGGCGATCGATCCACCTTTGCCAAATTTGAAACCATTGTCCAGAGCGCAGTCCGGATGCGGGAGGCGCTCCTGGCGGCTGATTTCGAGGCCCTCAGCGTCGCCCTGGCGGAAGAGTGGCGTCACCGGAAACACCTGGCCCCCCGCATCACGACTCCGTTCATGGAGAAACTGACCCACATCGCCCGGCAAAAGGGAGCGACCGCCGCCAAAGTCTGCGGTGCCGGCGGCGGTGGTTGCATGGTGTTTGCAACTCCACAGGAGTGCAAGCGTAAGGTCCAGCGGGCACTCCAGGCAGCCGGCGGCCGAGTCATAGATTTTCGGATTGTCAGCCAAGGATTGAAGGTAAAGGTGTCGTAGGGCGAGATTCAGCTTAATCGAGCTTTGGTAGCCGGGATGCTTCGCTCTTTGGAGCATCCCGGAAAGCCCGAGGTTATCACGCTTTCCCCTACTAAAGCAAAAGCCCGGGATTCGCCAAAGAACGGCGAATCCCGGCTACCAAGGCAACAGGCATGTTATACTGTTTGTGACCTTCCCCCACATTCAAAAAATCCGTGGCCAAACTGCATCGTCTACGTTTGACTGATCGAATTTTCTTTGTGACGGTTACTCTTATCCCAGGTGCTCCAAAATTTTCTCACGACGAATTTCCCACCCTCATTGGCGCGTTCGCAGAAAGCCGCCAACACTTAGGATTCTTGCTGTGCGGATACGTGCTCATGCCTGATCATTGGCACGCCCTGTTGTGGCCAAGCTTTCCGTTGACAATTTCCCAAGCACTAAAAGATATCCGCACACGGTGTACAAAGTCATTGAACCGACATAGAGGAACACGAGGAACAACCGGGCAGGACCAATTCTGGGACCGGTTTGTACGAAATCGAATGGAATTCAACGACCGGCTGGAGTATATGCATTTGAATCCAGTTCGGGCAGGACTGGTTGAGAGGCCCGAAGATTGGCCCTGGTCGAGCTATAATAATTTTTCCTTGGACAAATCCATAGTTGCAGCGTGCCCGATTCGAATTGATTACATCAACTTGTCGGACGATTATCGAGGGTAGAGTGGACTCGGCTTCCGAACTGTCCTTCAGGGATGTGCCAAGGAAGACCCCATCCCGCCTCCCTCTCCAGGAACCATTGCTTTTGCTCTGGTAGCCGGGATGCCCCGCTCTTTGGAGCATCCCGGAAAGCTCAAAGCCGGCATCCTCTCATGGACGAAAGCAAAACCCCGGGATTCGCCAAAGAACAGCGAATCCCGGCTACCAAGGCAACACAAATCGGGGTCAGGGGGTTGAACTAAGTCTCGGTCGTTTAAGATTGCATATTTCTTAGGGGAAACGCCCTTCCCCCTCTCTCATTCCGCCTTCTCGTATGCCTCTTTCAAAACAAGCATCGGATGGATGACATTGAGATGCGTACCTTGTCTCACCTGGATGTTGCAGGTGCCGCAGGAGGTCGTTACGGTCTTCACACCCGTCTTCTTGATCTCATCGAACAGTACGTTTCCAATCTCCATCGAAAGATCAAAGTTCTCCTTTTTGAATCCATACGTGCCTGCGATCCCGCAACAACTATCTTTAATCTCCGTTACGGTCACTCCCGGCACCAGCCGCATCAGCTTGATCGGCTCCAGCTCCACCCCTTGTGTTTTCAAATGACAGGCATTGTGATAGACCATGTCGTAATCCAGTTTGCCAAAGCGCGTGTTGAGCTCGCCCTCCTGGAAAAGATTCCATAAAAACTGATGAATATCATACGTGCTGGCAGCGATTTTTCGCGCGGCCTCGTTCTTTATCAACTGCGGCCAGTCTTCCTTGATGGCGAGGCCACAGCTCGGAGCTGAGGCCACGATGACAAATCCCGCTTCCACCAGCGGAAGAAATGTCCGGATGTTGAATTCCACGTCAGAGCGGGCCGCTTCAGCCGCGCCCATTGTAAACAGGGCGATGGAACAACACCGTTGATCGGGGATGTAGACATCGCAATCGTTTTTCTCGAGTACGGTCACCGTCGCTGCCGCCTCGCCATCGGGATCATTGAAGCGAGCAAAACAGCCCGGGAAATAAAGCACCTTGTGACGACGGAGGGCCCCTTTCAGCGAGGTGATATAACCTTGTTCCACCTGGAAGGGACGCCGGAACTCCGGCATCTCGCGGCGGTGGTCGATTCCCACGGTCGCCTCCAGGATGGCTCGATTGAGCGAGTTGTGGTTCATGAAGTTCGTAAGGCCGGGGAGGATGGAGCCCAGCGTGGAGGTCAATTCGGCCTTGCCCAGCATCCAATTTTTCAGCGGCATTCCATGCTTCTCAACGTAGAAACTGCGGGCAGCGATGGCCAGCTTGGGGACATCGACCGCCGTCGGGCACTCGGTCAGGCACAGTTTGCAGTTGAAGCAAAGATCCGCCACCGTTTTCATCTCACCGGTGGCGAGGCGTGCCGAATCGATTTCGCCGCGGATTACCGCCATCAGCAGGTTCGCCTTGGCGCGGGCACTGGACTCTTCCGAGTGGGTCGCCTTGGCGACGGGGCAATAGTTTCGGCAGGCGCCGCAGCCATGACATTTTTCGATTTCGATTCGCCACTCCGGTTCATCAAAGTAGGTCCGCGTGGGCTTGTAATCGTTGGTGAACCGGAGATGGTGAGTCGGGACTTCAGTCTCATCGGTGATGATCTTGCCGGGGTTCAGGATGCCGTAAGGGTCGAATATGCGTTTCGTCCGAACGAGCAGCTCGTAGAAATCCTCCTGGTACTGCCGCCGGATGTAAGGGGCGCGGAGGATGCCGTCGCCGTGTTCCGCGGAAATGGTTCCGCCCAGTTTGATGGCCAGATCGAAGGCTTCGTCCGACATGGCCTTGAGTTGGTCGATGAATCGTTCACTGTGGGGGTCCATCAGGGGATTGACATGGATGTTCCCGTTTCCCGCGTGTCCATACAGGACTGCCTCGATGTGGTGCCGTTCAAAAATGTCGCGCAAACCAAAGATGTAATTCGACAGCTTGATGGGCTCGACGGCGGCGTCGTCGATGAAGTTCATCGGCTTCCGTTTGGGGTTGGCCTTGAAAAGGATCGGCAACGCGGACTTTCGCACCGCCCACAGTTGCTGTTGCTCCGCCGGCCCAAACGCGGGAAGAACCTCGAAGGCGAGCTTCGTTTTATTTTTTAGAACCTGGGTCAGTCCCAGCACCTTGTCTTGCAAGTGTTCGCGAGTTGCGGCTTCGAATTCTATGAGGAGCATGGCCTCCGTGTCCTGGAGGAGGAGATGCCGCAGGGTCGGCTTGGCAGCGCGCACGATGTCGACAAAAGTCCGGTCCATGACCTCACAAGCGGAAGGCCCCAGGCGGTTCACTTCCACCACGGCGGCGCTGGCTTTGCGCCAATCATCGCAGTAAGCCAATGCGCACCCTTTGAGCGGGGGAAGATCCTCAAGATGGATAACGGCCTCAGTGACCAGTCCGAGCGTCCCTTCCGAACCGATGAGGACTTTGGTGAGATCGATCGAGCCGTTGGAAAGTACTTCGCGCAGATTGTAGCCACAGGAGTTTTTTGAGAGATTCGGAGTGCGATCCGCAATGATCTGACGATTCGGCTCGATCAGATGGATGATCTGTTTGTAGATTCGAGCCTCTTCCGTGTCGCGCAGAAGGAGGGCCTGGAATTCCGCCGAATCGCGGAAATACTTTTTCAGGGTGACCAGCTCTCCGTTGTGAAGCACGGCCGAGGTTTCCAGGACGTGGTCCTTCGTCGTTCCATACTTCAGGGTGTGGGGGCCCGCGGCGTTGGTTCCCAGCATCCCTCCCACCACGCAAAAATCACCGCTGGACGGATCCGGCGCAAAAAACTTTCCGTAGGGCGCGGCCGCTTTGTTGAGTTCGGAGAAGATAACGCCCGGCTGGGTCGTGACCCGGTTCCGGTCCGGTTCGATTCTCTGAATCGAATGCATGTGACGGGGAAAATCGATGATGATCCCGGCTCCGACTGCCTGACCTGCCAGCGAGCTGCCCCCTCCCCGCCCCGTCAGGGGGATTCTCTCTTCGTAACAATACCGAACCAGACCGATCACATCCTCGGTATCACGAGGCGACACCACACCCAGCGGCAGGATTCGGTAGATGCACGCCGCCGTGGCGAATAGCGTCCGAGTTACGTCATCGAAGCGCACGTCGCCTTTGATGAGATGTTTCAGGTCCTTCTGGATTTGTTCGGAGCATTTCATGAGAGCTGCCACGTCCTCGAGAATGGCTGGGAGAGACGCCCCGAGGGACGTCTCTACGACGAGCTCTGAATCACCATTCTATCACTTCCCCGCCGGGGCCGAGAGAACCTCAGCCAGGGCGGCGGGAGAATCCACAGGGGGTGAACAGGAAAAGCCTGAACAGACGAAGGCCCGGGGCAACGAATCGAGAGGCATACTTTTGGCCAGTGAAAGAAGTGCGGGAGGAAGAGTATTGGAATTGACTTGTTGCTTGGCGAGCTGAAGGACCACTTTACCGATCCGGAACGATTTGTTTGATTCTTTCAAGAGCGCAGCCGTCGGGGCGGAATCACCCTCTCCGAAGATCAGCACCTGCATGGGCTGCTGGTAGTAAAGAGCCAGGGCGATGCCGTACGTCGCAGCATACAAGCCGTACCGCGAAGCCGGCTCGCTGAAGATCCTCAGGATCGTTTCGGCCTTGTCTCGATAGTCGGTGTTCCCGGTCAAGTGATAGAGCCGCTCTAGCGCAATGGCGGCGACGGGGTTCGCGGCGGGTGTCGGAGAATCCTGGAACGGCTTGCGTTTGGAGGCAAGCGTCCCTACTGCTCCCCCCTCGCGCGGAGTGTCAAAGAACCCGCCGTGTTCGGGATCCCAAAACTGGCCGAGGGCCACTTGAATCAAGTGTTCGGCCAAATCAAAATAATGTTTATTGAGCGTCACCTCGAAGGCATCGAGCAATGCATTGGCCATGTGGACCTGGTCCTCGATCAATCCGGGGACACGTGCTTCTCCCTCCACGATTGAATGATACATACCGATTTCGGGCTTATACGCCAGGGCAAGCAAACGGTCCAGGGATTTCAAGGCGAAGTCGCGACAGCGGCCGAGGCCAAGCACTTTCCAGGCCTCAAGGTAAGCCGAGATCATCATGGCGTTCCAGTTTGTGTATAACGTCGTATCCACGAAAGGGGTCTTTCGTTTCTTCCGTTCTTCCAGAAGCCGCCCTTTCCCTGACACGAGGAGCTCATGGACGCGGTCAAGTGAAAGGTTGAGGCGCGACGAAATGTCGCGCGGCTCCATCGTCCTCTCCAGCACGTTTTTCTGTGGGTTGTGGTGCATGTCGCCGTTCTGCTCGACGCCATAAAAGAACCGCATCACTTCGGCCTCTTCCCGGGGAAGCGCCGCATTCAATTCCCCCAGGGTCCAGGTGAAGAAGTCCCCATCATCATGCAAGTCGATGTCGGCATCCTGGCTGGCGTAGAAGCCGCCGTTCGCCGGATCCGAGAGGGTCGTATCCACCCAGGAGAGGATGCCTTCCGCGACCTCGCGATAGAGCCCGCTCTGCGTCGCCTGATAGCCGTGAAGATAGTTCTTGAGCAGCTCCGAGTTGTCATAGGACATTTTTTCAAAATGGGGAACCGTCCAATGCTCGTCGGTGGAATAGCGATGGAAGCCGCCGCCTACTTGATCGTAGACCCCGCCCTGCGCCATTTTGGTCAGCGTGGTATCGGCGATGGTCAGCGCCCAGGCTTCACCGGTCAGATGATAATGATTGAGCAGCAGCTCGACGGCGCCGCTATGGGGAAATTTGGGAGCTGTGCCAAATCCACCGTGACGCACATCGAAGGAATGGACCAGAGAATTCAGAATGCCTTCCAGCAGGTGCGGGGATAACTGGGACTCTTTCGGAACAAAATTATCGACGGAAGCGATGGCGGCAATCACCTTGTCGGACTGTTCAATGATCTCGGCCGGATTCCGTCGAAAGTACTCCGAGAGCGTCTGGAGGATCTGCTTGAAACCCGGGCGGCCATACCGTTCATCCGGCGGAAAGTAGGTTCCCGCAAAGAAGGGCTTGCCATCGGGCGTGAGAAATGCGGTCAAGGGCCATCCCCCCTGGCCGCTGATAGCCTGGACGGCTGCCTGCATGCGGCTGTCGATGTCAGGTCGTTCATCGCGATCCACTTTCACAGCGATGAAATTCTCGTTGATCAGGGAGGCAATCTCTTCATTTTCGTAACTCTCGCCATCCATGACGTGACACCAGTGACACCACACCGCGCCAATATCGAGCAGAATGGGTTTATTGTCGCTTTGGGCTCGCTCGAAGGCGGCGTCATTCCATTCACGCCAGTGAACGGGCTGATGCGAGGCCGTGCGAAGGTAGGCGCTGCGGGCGTTCGAAAGCTGGTTGCCGGACTGTGCTTGCGTCATGGATGATTTCCTTTCAGGGAGCCGCGAACCGAACGGGTTGAAGCGGGATCCCGTCCGAACCCTTCCAGGGGAGACACACTCCCCCGCCCCTTCAGTTTTATCAGGGGTCTTTCATGCCACGCGCCCCGCCGGGGCGATAGGACGACTACTGGACTGAATTCCCGTCTTTGAGGGAGGAAGACAACGCGTCGGCAGTGAGCGGCTTTCGGTTTGCATAACCCTCGTTCATGCGGTGCCAATATTGGATCTGCTTCTCGCCGGATTTCCAGCAAAGGAAGACCTCTTCATTCTCCAGAAGGGAGGGAAAATCGACCAACCCCTTTCCCACGTCTTTCAAAACCACCCCCATTTCCTGGAGCGTGGCGACCTCTTGGGCGATCCGGGTGGCGAGCGCTTCACGGTGAAGCTGTTGGGAGGACCAATGATCCAGGTCCACACGCAACCCGCCGCTGACGTTGATCTTCTTCGCTAATACCCTGAAATCCACATCGCAAGCCTCCAGCAAGGGCTGCGTGCTGAAAATCCCCTTTAAAATTTCTTCCAGCGCGGGAACCAGCTGCTGAGCTTCAAGGAGCGTGAAATATTTGTCGTACATCGTCAACCGAATTCCTATCCGATTTCCACCAAGGATGGCTCTTAGAG
>JBAVHJ010000510.1:0-9356 GCA_049685715.1 Terriglobia bacterium
GGAGAAAACCCTTGGGAACGATGACAAAAAGATATCCCGTCGCCACAAGCAACACCAGCGACAGCACCAACGTGGCTAGCCGGTATTTCAGGACTTTTTTGAGACTCCAATCGTAAACCTCCCGCATGCCGTCAAACACCCGTTCCGACGCCATGTATACCCGGTTATGTCTCTCTTCGCGGGGCGGTCGGAGGAAACGGCTGCACAGCATTGGAGTCAAACTGAGGGAAACGAGGCCCGAGACGAGAATGGCCGCAATGATCGTCACGGCAAATTCATGAAGGAGGCGACCGACAATTCCTCCCATGAAGAAAACCGGGATGAAGACGGCGGCGAGGGACAGCGTCATTGAGACGATCGTAAATCCGATTTCCTTGGCGCCATTGGCGGCCGCTTCACGGGCACTCTCCCCCATCTCCATGTGCCGCACAATGTTTTCGAGCATGACGATGGCGTCGTCCACCACGAACCCGACCGAAAGGGTCAGTGCCATCATGGACAGATTGTCGAGGCTGTAATCCAGAAGATACATTACCGAGAATGTCCCGATGATCGACATCGGGAGCGCCAAGCTGGGGATGATTGTCGCCGAAACGTTACGCAAGAAAAGAAAGATGACGAGGACCACCAGAAAGACGGTGAGTTTCAAGGTGAACTTCACGTCGTTGACCGAATCGCGGATGGAAAGAGACCGGTCGTAAAGGACGCCCAGGTTCACCGAGGCCGGCATCAACTCCCGGAAACTGGGCATGAGGCCCTTGATGGAATCCACGACCTCGACCGTGTTGGTACCGGGCTGACGCTGGATGGCCAATACAATCGCCCGGGCGTTGTTGAACCAGCTCGCCACCTTGTCGTTTTCGACACTGTCGATCACCCGGCCGAGTTCATCCAGCCGGACGGGCGATCCATTGCGGTAGGCCACAATGATGGGCCGATAGGATGCCGCATCTGTGAGTTGTCCATTGGCCTGAACGACGAAGGCCTGGTTCGTCCCCCATAAAGTACCTGTGGGAAGATTCACGTTGGCGTTCTGCACGCTGCTCGACACCTCGTCGATCCCGATTCGACGCGTGGCCAAGGCCTGGGGGTCCAGTTGAACATGAACCGCATACTTCTGGGAGCCGAACACCTGGACTTGCGCCACCCCGCTGATCATCGAGATACGCTGGGCGATGAATGTCTCCGCATACTCATCCACCGTTGAGAGAGGAAGCGTGGGGGAATTGAGCGCCAGGTAAATAATCGGTTGATCGGCTGGATTCACCTTCTGATAGATGGGCGGGGTCGGCATATCGGGAGGAAGCTGGCGCGAGGCCTTCGTAATCATGGACTGTACGTCCTGCGCCGCCGCATCCAGGCTCCGGCTCAGGTTGAACTGAAGCGTAATGGAGGTCAGTCCCTGGGCATTGGTCGACGACATCGAATCCAAACCCGCGATGGTGGAAAACTGCCGCTCCAGCGGCGTCGCCACCGCCGAGGCCATGGTCTCAGGACTGGCTCCCGGCAGATTGGCAGTCACTTGAATGGTCGGAAAATCCACATTGGGAAGATCGCTTACGGGCAGGAGACGATATCCGATCAAGCCGAACAACAGAATGGCCAACATGACCAGGGTGGTCATGACCGGCCGATGAATGAAGATTCCAGCAATACTCATGAGCTCTTTGCCTCATTGGCTCGCAGGCCACTCTTGATTTCCACCTTTGAGCCCGGCACTAGACGCAACTGTCCATCGGTGACGACCGTCTCACCGACTTGCAATCCTTTTTCGATGACGGTCTCCGCTTCGAGTGCGGTCCCCACCACAACCGGGCGTGACTCGACGGTCCGATCCGCCTTCACCACAAATACAAACTGCCCCTCCTGCCCCGTCTGAATGGCCCGAGAGGGAACAAGAATCGCATTCGGTCTTGCGCTGAGCGTCAAGGCCACATTGACGAATTGACCCGGCCACAAACGACGACCTGAGTTGGGAAAGGTCCCTTTGAGGAGAATAGTCCCCGTGCTGCTATCCACGGTATTGTTCACAAACGTGAGGACCCCTTGTTCCGGGGATCCCCCATCATTGGGGATGATGGCTTTGACCCCCAGCTTTCCCTCCGTCATGTGCTTCTTGATTTCCGGCAAAAACTGTTCCGGGACGGAGAAATCTACATAAATTGGGGTAATCTGATTGATCACGACCATCGACACGGTGTCGTTCGCCTTGACGACATTGCCCTGATGAATTAAGAGGCTGCCCGTACGCCCGTCGATTGGAGAATAAATGGAACAATACGAGAGCAGAACTTTGGCGTTTTCAACGGCAGCCTTGTCCGCGTGGATCGCCTCCCCCAGCATGTCAGAGCTGTTTTGGTACTGGTCGGCCAGTTGCTTGGGGACAATCCCCTGCTGGTACAGGTTGGCGTACCGTTGAGTCTGGTCCGAGGTGTACTTGACCTGGGCCTCGTCCCGGGCCAGATTTGCCTCGGCCTGGTTCAATGCGGCCGCGTAAGAGCGAGAATCAATGGTGAAAAGCAGCTCCCCTTTCCTGACATCCTGGCCCTCGACGAAATTAACCCGCGTGATCTCACCATTTACCATCGCCTTCACGGACACCGTGGAAAACGCCTCTCCGGTGCCAATGGCTCGGATTTCAACTGGAACGGACTTCTGAACGACGGCGGCCACCATGACCGGGACCGCGGTTCTCATCTGAGGATCAGCTGCTTTCCCGGGGACGGCCTTGCTTGAACATCCTGAAAGCACGACAAGGCTTAGAAGAATTGAAACCAGGGAACACGACACTCGAAATCCGAGTCTCAAAAGAGTCATCCGTCCGGGGTATATGACCAGAGGATAGTCAATTTTATAATCTCTCATAATTTGGATTCCGCGGGAGAGCTGTCTCGCGGATTTTGTCGCCTCTCTCTCCACTGAAATGATCAGACTTTCTCAGGGCGTCAGAAGAACTACATGATCGCGACCAACTTTAGCATTTCCAAGATTCTTCATCAAATAAGTCAGCAAAATCAAACAAAAGGGACGCGGCCCAAGGCTACCACGTTACGAAAGACACTTTTGTAACAACTTGCACCTGCCATATCCAATTCATCGTGCCTTCGTTTTTCCCCTCACCCGGAGAGGCTTTCCTCGTCGAACCTGCATCCCCTGCAGCCAAATATCGGTCAAGACATCGCTCACCTGTTTGGGATCAAATCTCTGATAGCGTTTTCCGCCAAACAGGTCCTGGATCAAGAAGTGATAAATCACCATCCCCAGGAATCCACGGGCCGCCAGGAGCGGGTCTACGCCGCGAAACTTTTTTTCTTGAATGCGCTTGCGAATGTGCGAGGCAAGGGCCTCATAATTCTCTGCCACATAAGTCCGGAAGAAGCGGTGCGACAGGCGGTGATTTTCCAGCGCCGTGAAGAGGAGGAGGCGACTCAATGTGGAGTCTTCAGAATTGCGCCGCAGAATATCCTCGGCAATCGAGGAGAAGATGGTCCGGTCGTTCGTGCTGGAACGAAGCGCGGCTAATAGTTTTTCACGCTTCCCGGCCATCTGGCATTTGTAATCAATGATGGCCCAATAGAGATCCTCCTTTCGGGGAAAATGGCGGAAGATAATGGCTTCACTCACCCCTGCGCGCTCTGCAATCTGACGCGTGGTCGTGCCCTTGAAACCCTGAAGTGCAAAAAGGGCCATGGCCACCCCCATGATCTGCTGGCGGCGGTCGGCGGAAGCGATTCGATTGGACGTTCGGGCCATAGTAAGTAAGTACTTACTTTGTACCTGTCACTGATGGATGTCAATGAGAAGTGCACGAATTCTGCTGAAAGAGAAACCTCTCACAAGCCCGGGGTATAATGGAGAAACAGCCTCTCCACCACGAGGCGCGAGGAAGGCCCCGGAGTTCCAGATCTCTCTTCATGCAAAGAGGTTGCCGTCCCAAAGTCGTTAGAACATAGTCGGGGGGGGCAACGAGGGGTTGGTGAAAATATCCAGTCGATGGCGCCGGTCTTTATTAACTCTTCCGTGGCAAAACGTAAAACATCACCGCAAAATAATGACACGCACTTCCCGCCAGGACAAACAGATGCCAGATGGCGTGATTGTAAGGAATTTTCTTCCAAACATAGAAGAGAATCCCGGCGGTGTAAATCAAACCTCCCGCGAATAGCAACCGGACTCCCCCGGTCGGGACTAACGCCAGCATCGGTTTTATGGCAACCACGGCCATCCAGCCCATCAATAAATAAATGGATACCGAGGTCACCTTGAAGCGATTGACAAACAAAATCTTGAATACAATACCAAATACAGAGAGCCCCCACACCAGACCGAACAGGGTCCATCCCCACCCCCCATGAAGAAGCACGAGGGTGAAGGGGGTGTACGTCCCGGCAATGAGCAGGTAGATAGAACAATGATCAATAATCTTGAGGACATGTTTCACACGCGGGGACTGAACGCTGTGATAGAGGGTGGAGGCGGCATAAAGGGAGACGAGTGTAACCCCGTAGAGTCCGCAGCTCACAACATGCAATCGGGTCCCGTGAAGGAACGACAGGGCCACCAGCACGCACAAACCCGCCACACTCAGCATGAGTCCAATGCCGTGGGTCAGGACGCTGGCCACATCTTCACTCGTCAAATTCCTCAACGGCCTCGTCATTTCCTATAAACCCTTACACCGAAAGTTTGCGTCCTTCAATACTCCCTTCCAAGGGAGCGAGATACGGAATCCTCCGTTCGCTGAATCCTGATAGGAGAAGGGTTCTCAACACGATTTTACGCGAGGGTCGATGGAGATGCAAATCCAATTCTTTTACAGGGAGGTAGGAGAGTCATTTCGTTTTGGATTTTTCAAGGGGTCGCAGAAAGGCGTAGTTTCGGCGGGCCGCCTTCAGGGCCCTGGATCGGGCCCAACTCCACGTGCGCCAGTTCGCGTCTACTTGCGACGGCCATCGCTGGAGGATCCGTGAGGCCAGAAGGGCCCGATGTTCCGGGCTCAGCGTCGGAAGAATCTCAATGATCTCTGGAACGGCGTCCGCGCTCAAGGAAGCGACATATTCGATATCAAGCGGTCGTCCGGTGTTCTCACGGGACAAGTTGACGCGGGTAATGAATTGATCTGGATTCACGATGTGGAGGGCCAGAACAAGGAACAAACCGGCCACCAGGGCGCCAAAGGCGAAGTGTTCCCGCCGACCGCGGAGCACCGTGACTGAAAACCAGATAAACACCGCTGCCAGCCACCCCATGAAAGCAGTCGTATAGAATCGCTGTTCCGTCAGACCATATTCCCGTTGATAAAGATACATACGCTCAAGAGCGGAAATCATAATCACAGATACAAGGGCCAGCTGGAAACCCGCCAGCCATCCAAAGATTCGCCGGTGCGATGGTTGCTCCTGGCGCATGAGCCAATGGCATCCTAGAAGCAAGGGAAGGACCAGGGCCGCCACCGCCACCAGTTCAAAAAAACCCCTGCGCGCATACTCCGCATAGGTCAGCCCCGGGGAGACCTGAACCCACCCTGCGCCACCAAAGAGGTAGCGAACCTGGACAAGCACAAATGACAGGAAGAGAACATTCAAAGACGTCAGGACGATGCTGATTTCAATGACCCCCATCGTATGGGCCGGCGTTGGCAAATCTTGAACCGTACGGATTTCTGTTCCAATGATCAGCCCTCTCAAAAAACCGCCGACCATCCAGGCAAACAGAACCACCATAAAAAAGTGAGAAAACACGCTTCCGAAATCCAAGTGCACAATATCTTTAACAAAATGGCGGAAGACGGCATCAGCCCCTGTCAAGAGTCCACCGAAGAGGAGCAGCAGCGGGATCGCAATGACGATGCCTCTCACCACGGCAATTTTTTGCTGGGATCTTCGATTTCTGATGGCATCCCGCCAAGAGATATCGCTGAAAAGGAGCGCCAATGAGCCAAAGGCCGCGTTCAGCCCGGTAATGACCGCCCCCGCGCCATACTCGGCCAGACTGGAGCGAAGCAGGGTTCTGCCCTGGGCACGCAGCATCATGAGCGATAGGATGACCAGCAATGAAAAGGCATCGAGCAGTTTTAGCGTAACCGCATCGCGCCAGGCTACTCCAATGGAAAACAGAACCCCGGTTAAGAGCAGCCAGCGGCAGTTCCTCGCAAAGTCACCATCGCGCCATCGCCGGACTGAATAAACAACCGCGCAGCCACCCAACATCCATAGGGGAAAGTTGAGTCCCCAGGGGGTGGCGCGTAAGAGGATGTCCGCCCACAAACCCATCGTCAATGCGAATGCGATCAACGTCAGTCCCCTCGGCGTCTTTTGATCCATAGTCATTCTCCTCGAACAGGAGTGGATTGGGGAGATTCTCGTTTCGGTCTTAGAGCCCAGCGGCAGTGACGAATGACCTCGCCCCAAATCGACAAACCTGTCCAGGGGGAATTCCAAGGTCGGCGGAGGAACCCTCCACACGGTTTAATTGAAAGAATATCTTTTTGTGGAAGAAACTTTCCTCATGGTTGATCAGGAAATGCGTGATGGGGTCTTTATCAGTGACCAGCAGGCGTGGGTTCTTGATCTCTTTAGGCAGATCAAACACAAGATAGGTGATGACGGATTCACCGGGGCGCAAAGCCTGGGTCAATGGAACGACAGGGCCACCCGTCTCCTGTAACGCCTTTGCTCCCGCTTCGGAGGGTTCATACGCCCTTCCATTTTCATCCACGACCGCGACCCAGCGAGGGTTCGGGGTCAACAGGCCGTTCCCACGATGCGGAGAAATGGTCCTTTCGTCGAACCACATCTTGAGCTTCGCGATGATGAATCTTCCTTGGGGGATGATTTGCTCCGGCGCGGTCCCCAGGCTGTCAACAGCTTTCACATCTTCCACCGAATAAGCCAGATGACAGTCAATTTCGCAAAAATACTTGGGCTGGCCAGGGGCGAGCAACAGGTCCCGGCTCGTCCAGGAAAACAAGAGCAAGGCTCCTGAGTAAAGCATGACCATGCCGGCAGTCCCAGCCAGAGCAGACCTGAAAACAATGGACCACCGACACACGGTCGAGACCACGATGCACACCAGTCCCATCGCGACAAGAAAACACGTTCCGAGGAAGGTCAAAACCACGAACGGGGCGTTTTCAGGCATGAATGCCATATCATTCTCCTTTTTGTTTTCTACAATGCAACCCGAACAGAACGTAGCGATTCCCTTTCTTCATGGGCAGCGATCGCGGTCGGCATTCCTCTATTTGAGAACGCTCAAACGGCCGCGGCCTCCGCGATCCGGCCAAAACGGCGGTGACGAGAATGGAATTCCTCGAGAAGGGATTTGAGGTTCTCCACATTGAAATCAGGCCAGAGCACTTGAGTAAAGAAGAGTTCTGCGTAGGCGCATTCCCACAAGAGAAAATCACTCAAGCGTTGTTCACCACCCGTGCGAATCACCAGATCTACCTCCGGCGTGGAGGACTCGCCATGCATGGCACGCGCCAGAATCCGGGAGAATGAATCCCGGCCCTCCCCCTGGTTTTTTTTGAATTCCCGGGCGGCCTGGACCAGGGTCTCGCGAGCTGAGTAATCAATCGCCAGCCGCAGGCAGAGGCACTGCCCCCGACGGGTCATCTCTTCCGCACACTCGATGGAGGCGCGAAGGGGAGGCGTGAGCCGGTCGCGCCGACCCAACACATTGACTCGAACTCCCTGTGCCACCCACGGCACGGCTTGGGTTCGAAGGTAGTGTTCGAAGATCTCCATCAATCCCCGGATCTCGTCCTGGGGCCGCTGCCAATTATCGGAAGAAAAGGCAAAGAGGGTCAGGGTCCCGATTCCCACGCCGGGCGCGGCTTGCACAATCCGACGCACAACCTCCGCCCCGGCGCGGTGGCCCAGCGGCCGCTGCCGTCCATGATGAGCCCCCCGTGCAGGCCGGGGGGGAGGGGGTAATTGTAAATTACTTTGCATCACAAAGTACATCCTCAAAAAAAATCACCCGGCGGGCGAGCGCCTGCGCATGGCCTCGATCAACGCCTCCATGTGATTGAGATACCGCTCCAGGGCGCGGCGTCCGGCGGCCGTAAGCCGGTACTCGGTCCGGGGAATACGTCCTTCAAACGATTTGGTGCAGGCAATGTAGTCCGCCTCCTCCAACTTGCGTGCATGAACGCTCAGATTCCCATCCGTGGTGCTTAACAGTTTCTTAAGCTCAGTGAAGGTCAACGACGGGTTCGCTGCCAGCGCGCTCACAATCCCCAGCCGCAAACGCTCATGGATGAGACGATCGAACTCCGGCGCCCCCTTCCCCGCCGGGCGGCCGGGAAGGCTTTGGAGCCGTCGCGGGTGAACGCCGGATTTTGATTCGCGGAGGGGAGCCATGACCCCGGGCTTAGCCACCATACCTCCTGGCAATGATCGTTCCAAAGATAATGTGTAGTCCGCCAAAACCGGCGGCCATAAAAGCGTTGGACCACGTGGCGGGGCTCAGCAGCGCGGCGACCCCCAGTGTGATGAAGCAGAGACCCATCACGGGAATGATCCGAATTGAGAATGCTCCTCCAGTCATGACGCCGGTGCCATACAGCATCAACCACATTCCCGGAATGATCCGGATCTGGCCCGTGCCAAAGAGCGCCACGGTGAGGACAGCGCCCGCCATCATCGGAGGGGCCAGGCCCAGGGCAAATTTCCGCCCGGGCGCCGAGAAGATCGGCAGCTGCGCCCCCTTGGCCTTTTGAAGAATCGCCACACTGCCGATGGCCAGCGCCACAAGAGCCTCCGCCAGCCAACTCGCCATCCAGGCCTCGGCCGATAGGCTTCGCGAGGCCACCAGGGCGGCGATCAACGCCGTGATCCCCATGGCCACGCCCCCCTTCCCGGGAACCGCCGTGAATGACGCGGATCGTTCCATCGTCTCGCGGATGTAGCGCAGGTTCTCCATGGCATGCGTGTGTAACCCGGAAGGCTCGGCCAAGGGAGGGTACCGCTGGGGATCCATCGTCATGCAGAACATCCTAGCCAATAATTCAATTTTGTCAAGTACTTTATGTTATAAAGTAAAGAATACCGCCGAAGCGCAGGGATGGGAGAGAACGGGCGTCCCGCTCGTCGATCCAGAAGGCCTTCCCCGCGACCCGGGCATCGATTGAGATGGAAACCATCCGTTCCTCTTCCCGCCTTGGGAATCCCCCGGAGTCTCCGCGGGGTGAAGCCGCTGCGCCACGAGGAGTGTGCGGATTGACAACCCGCGAAGCGGAGGAGTATGTTCTTGGGTGTAGTGACTGCATCAGAGCGTTGATTCCCCATCCGCGAAAGAACAGGTTAGTGCATTCGGTGACCCTCTCGCCCGACATCCTGGAGACGGCCGTG
>JBAVHJ010000511.1:0-4248 GCA_049685715.1 Terriglobia bacterium
CTCATCGTCATACCCTCTCGCATCGTACGTGTCATTTTTTACATCAGACACTTAACAAAATTATTTCAAAGATTTGTCAAAATTGTGACGAGGCGAAAAACCTGGGTTGCCACATTGGGGGTGAACATACCTCGGTTCCCGCCAATGAAATCAACACGAATCGTTTCGCAAATGGGGTGCCAAATAAGTAAGTCGTATAATTTGTGACGATTGATGGATACGGGGGATCTCAAACTGTTGACGGAATCCGTTACTCATCACGATAATTGTCAAATTTATAACGACAGAAACACTTCCGTCGGGGGTAGTTTTAGTGTGTTATTCTCTAAGCTGAACCTTTTGAACTTCGCCCGCTCCAAGTAAAGGACTCCCATGAAACCGGAGGGACCCATTGATTGTGATGAGGTGAATGCCACAGTCTGGTGATCCCACACTGTGACCAAGGTATGACCTATGAAATTTATTTTCTACCATGATGGGATCAACACATCGCGCACGATGGTGGTTGATGGTGTGGAAGAATGTCGTGTCAATCTCAGCCACTGGCCCAACAATCAGACACCTGAACATCTGAAGGCCGACACCTCGACAGAGATTGCTCTCAATCTGGCTACAGACCCTTATGCCGACCGGCTGTTCGAGAACATCGAGATCGTCAGCAATAATCATTTCGACACCGACGGACTGCTGTCGTGCTGGGTGGCGATGCATCCCCGGGAAGGGCTTTCGCACAAACCGTTTTTGATCCAGGCCGCAGGGGCCGGAGACTTCGGCTGGTTTACCTCTCCTGAAGCTGTCCAATTCGACCTCGTCATCTCGGCATTTGAAGATCCGGTGCGGTCACCATTGCGAGACACATTTACAGGGAGAGATGAGACACAAAAATATCAAGTGATCTACGACACGCTGCTGGGTGAATTGCCGCGACTGTTCAGCAGCTATCAAGAGAGGTATCGGGAACTTTACGAAGAGGAATTCACGAAGCTCGTGGAAGCGAGAAATGCACTGACCCGTGGAGCCGCCGAGATCCGCGAACTCACTGAGGCGGGGCTTTCGGTGCTTGAGGCGCGAGAAGAATTTCCTTTAACCTCGCGCTTTAATGCCTGCCGACACGATCGGCTGCTGACCTTTGTGGAACGGGACGGCGGATGGCTGTGCGAGTTCTTCTATCACATCGTGACCTGGTTTGAAACCCAGACCCTCTCCAAGCGCCCGAGGATAGACCTTGCCCCCCTCGCCGACCGACTAAATGCCACCGAGGGCAGGACCGACGCGCAATGGGGATTTGACCCCCTTACGGTTCTTTACCCGCGCCTTGCCCTGACCGATGTCCGGGGGAATCTGGTCCCGTCGCGCCTGTCCCGGGATGTCATTACGAGCCGGTTCTTCGAATACTTTGCCGGTGAAGAGACGGCAGCGCGCTCGCGAACCATCTCCCCTCCATAAGAGCGACCGCTGAGAGCCGCATAGTTTTTCTCAAATCACCAACTATTCGCTATAATGCCGGCCTCCCTGTTTTCCGGCGAACCTCGTCACGCAGGTGAGGTTGCTACTCATCCAACTCTTTGGGGTTTTTATGACTGCACCGTTTTCGTCGGGCAAGCCGATCGATGTTCACGTGGCGCACAGCCCGGATTCCGATGATGCCTTCATGTTCTATGCGCTCGCGACCGACAAGCTTGCCACCGGGAACATCCGCTTCCATCACACGTTGAGCGACATTGAAACTCTGAACTCGAAGGCGCTTGAAGGGTTTTATGAAGTGACCGCGATTTCGTTTTCTGCCTACCCGCACATTGCGGACCGCTACGCCCTCCTGCCTCATGGATCTTCAATGGGAGATCGCTACGGCCCGATGGTTGTCGCGGGCAGGCTTTTCCCCCCCGAGGAAATTAAAGGCAAGCGCATCGCCATCCCGGGCCTGATGACGACAGCCTTTCTCTCCCTCAAGCTCTTCGAGGCCGATTTTGAGCCCGTGGTCGTCCCGTTCGACAAGATCACCGATGCGGTCAAGCATGGGCTGGTCGATGCCGGCCTGCTCATTCATGAAGGTCAGCTGACGCATGAGCGCGAAGGACTTTATAAGATCCTGGATCTGGGGGAGTGGTGGTACGACCGCCATAAGCTTCCGCTTCCCCTGGGCGGGAATGCCGTTCGAAAAGACCTGGGAATGGAAACCATCCTGGAGGTTTCCCACCTGCTGAAAGCCTCCATTCAATATGCCCTGGACCATCGGGACGAAGCCTTGGACTATGCCATGCAATTCGCCCGTGACATGAGCAAGGAGCTGGCGGACAAGTTTGTGGCAATGTACGTCAATGAACTGACCCTCGACTATGGCGACAAGGGGCGCCGTGCGGTTCAGTTACTTCTGGATGAAGGGTTTGAGAAGAGGCTTATCCCAAACCGTGTGCAGGTGGAGTTTGTGGGGTGAGGGGAGTTGTCAGTGGCCAGTGGGCAGTGGTCAGTGGCCAGTGGCCAGTGGTCGGTGGCCAGAAAGCAGTAGTCAATTGAAAGTGGGGGGAGGGGGATCTGGTTTAGAGGGATTTGGAAAGGCCGTTGATGAGTTTTCCGACTTCAGAGGTGCGGGTCATTAGGCTCGCCACCACCTGTTGTTCGAGGTAAGCCAGCCGTTCAGCAATCATTACTTGCGTCTCCATTTCCAACAGAGACCCGTACGCAATAGACAAATGATGTAGAAACTCGCTAGTGGATTTGCGTCCCTGCCCCTCAGCGATGTTTGATGGCACCGACACTGCGGCTCTCCTCAATTGGCTTGTCAATCCGTAAATTTCATCCTTAGGAAAGCATTTCGTAACTGAGTAAACTTCGCTCGTCAGGTCCATCGCCTTCTGCCACACAATCAAGTCACTGTACTTCTTTACCTTCACCTGCATCACCTCCCTCCTTTCGTTTTGATCCGCGTAGACAGATTACCACTTTCTCATTTCGCTGCCCACTGCCCACTGACCCCTGGCCACTGGCCACTGACCCCTGGCCCCTGGCAACTTCTACCGCACGACTCCCGCCAACGGGCTTGAAGCCGTCGCGTACAACTTCTTCTCGATCCGGCCCGCCCGATATGCCTGTCGCCCGGCGACGATCGCATGTTTCATCGCTTCGGCCATCAGGACCGCATCCTGGGCGCAAGCAATTCCCGTATTCATCAAGACCGCATCCGCACCGAGTTCCATGGCGATGGCCGCGTCGCTTGCCGTTCCCACGCCGGCGTCCACGATGAGTGGGACCTCGGTAATCATCTCGCGCATGATCCGGATGTTGGTGGGATTCTGAATGCCCATCCCGCTGCCGATGGGCGCGCCGAGCGGCATGACCGCAGAAGCCCCCGCATCAATAAGCCGCTTGGCAATGATGAGATCGTCGTTGGTGTAAGGCAGTACCACAAACCCCTCTTGAACCAGGGTCCGAGTGGCCTCGATCAGTCCCAACACATCGGGAAACAGGGTTTTCTCGTCGCCGATCACTTCCAGTTTCACCCAGTTTGAGAGACCTGCTTCCCGCCCCAGCCGCGCTGTTCGGACCGCTTCATCGACGGTGTAGCATCCGGCGGTATTGGGGAGAATAAATATCTGCTCCCGGTCAATATAGTCGAGCAGCGATTCCTTGGAGCGGTCACTCAGATTCACCCGGCGGACGGCCACCGTGACCATGTCCGCACCGCTCGCCTCATGGGCACGCTTCATTTCCTGAAAACTCCGGTATTTCCCCGTGCCCACAATAAGGCGCGAGTGAAATGTCTTTCCCGCAATCACCAGGTTGTCATTCATGAGAGGTCTCCTTGAAATACCCCGAATAAGAGCCACACCATGGCGCTCTGTCTCGATTCATCAAACGGGAACTCAACCTCCATCATAAATCCCGCCCCGGCAAAATGCAATTCGCATATCCTGAACCCTGCCGACGGGTTCCGCGCGAGCAGCCTCACAAGAACGTCCAATGCAATCCTGTCTCCCTCATGACCCGCACCAAGACACTAAGGCGGTCATCTTACCCATACTTCAGAAGGGACGAGAATATTGCCACGGATGAGAAACTGGGGAATCAGAAGAAGCGTCTGCGAACAGAGGCTACCGCGTCCCGGAGTCGAAACCATCCGGCGGGACAGGGTGAATGGGATCATCTGGAGGCCAACAGAGGGCGGTCTGGATCTTCAGTGAGCCTAGCTGTGGATTATTTCATTCGAAAGATTGCGGCCGGTCCAGATCCCGGGAATGGACGTCCGTGACC
>JBAVHJ010000512.1:0-22041 GCA_049685715.1 Terriglobia bacterium
CCTCTTGCCTGGAGGTTCCCTCTCCCCGGGATTTCCGCGGGGATTCCTTCTTTCCCTGGTCTCTCTTCCAGACTGAACTACATGAAGGGTCTGATCGGACTCTTCGTCCCCGCATGACCCCGAGACACGGGGAGGGGAGGGAAAGGGGTCCGCAGGGTGCTCCCGGCTGCCCGGTCAGACGGGATCTTGTATTTACCCTTCCCTCAGGAGGCCACTCCCGTTATAATATCGCCATTCCAGGCAATTGATTTGGAGGAGCTCCATGGCGGGAAGGAGGGCTTTATGACCGGACCTCGCGTTTACTACACCGATTTCTCAGGCGGAAAACTGGTGGTTCCCATCTCGCAATCCGTCTTGAAGATCGGCCGTAATTCCGAGAACCACGTGATCCTCAACGATCCGTCGATTTCCCGGTTCCATGCTGAAATCCGGCCCCAGAATGGAAGTTTCTACGTCGTGGACGTCGGCAGCAAGAACGGGACCATCGTGAACGGCGAGCGGGTGACGGAGCGAAAGCTCGCGCATGGCGATCGCATCCAATTGGGATCCAATCCGGCCCAGGCCTTGCTGTTTGCCTTGGAGGAAGTGAAAGACTCCGTGCTGGCTTCCATCAGTTCGACCAACGATTCAGCGGCGAGCAAAGTCAGTGCCCACCACTTGCGTATGCTTCTTGAAGTGTCGAAGGCGTTGAGCTCTTCTTTGATCCTTGATGACGTTCTGCACCGCGTGATGGATGCCATCATGGAGCTGGCGGGTGCCGATCGCGGCTTTTTGATGTTGAAGGATGCGCAGGGCGAACTTCAGATCGCCATGTCGCGAAATATGACCCGCGAAGCCCTTGAGGACAAGCAGCATCGCCTGAGCCGGACCGTCGTCCAGCGCGTGATCCAAACCGATCAGTCGGTGATTGTGTGCGATGCGGAGCGGGACCAGGCTCTGCGGGACCAGAAGAGCGTAATTGCGCTGAACTTGAAGACGATCATGTGCGTGCCCCTTCGGATCTACCGCTCCACCTTTCAGGACAATGGCGCGGAGGATGCGCCCGCGGTCTCGACCATCGGGTTGCTCTATGTCGACAAACAAACCGTGACGCAGGTCTTCTCGGATCAGGATCTGGAGCTGTTTGAGACCCTCGCGGGACATGCGGCCGTTGCAATCGAGAATGCGAGATTGCACCAGGGGGAGCTGGAAAAGCGGCAACTGGAAGAGGAGTTCAAGATTGCCCGGGAGATTCAGCAAACCCTTCTGCCCAAGTCACCCCCGGAGTTTACCTACACACGGTTTTCCGGGGTCAACATCCAGTGTCGGGCTATTGGGGGGGACTATTACGATTTCATTCCATTCGGGGAGAATCAGGTCGGCATCGTCATCGCCGATGTCGCGGGGAAGGGCTGTTCTGCCGCGCTCCTCACGTCCATGACTCAGGGGATGTTCTTGTCCGAGGCCTGCCCCGAAAAGTCGGCGGCGGAAACCATCGCCCGAGTGAACCACCATTTGGCGCAAAAGAACCCCAGCGGAAAATTTGTCACAGCCTTTTATGGGGTTCTCACCGACGGAGGCGAGTTTCGGTACTGCAATGCGGGACATAACCCGCCCCTGCTGGTGACAGCCGCCGGGGAGGTGCGCCCTCTGCGCGAAGGCGGAATGGTGATGGGGATATTCGATGCCGTTCCCTACGAACAAGGGATGGTCACCTGGAACTCCGGGGATCGGCTGGTCTTCTTCACCGACGGCGTGACAGAAGCCCAGTCCAAAACCCTGGAAGAATTCGGGGATGAACGTCTGTTGGAACTCATCATGACTCATCGCAGCCTCTCGGCGGAAGAGATGAAGGTCAAAATCATGGAGCGCCTGACCGACTTCACCTCCGGCGTCCTGCAGCACGATGACATCACCCTGATCGTCGCAGAGCGGAAATGAAGCCATGGATTAAACGGTGTTTCGTTTTCACATGGGGTAAGCGTAATCGAGGAAATACAGACTCCCTGTCAACCCGGGGGCGGTCGGTGCGTTTTGTCGATACGGCCAAACCGCAGCCCATCGTGTAGTTAAGGTTCTGCTTGCTTGAACTCGCCTTTTGGCAACCCATTCCTCTTTCTCCTCTTGCCCTTGAAACAACCTCTGGAGCTGAATCACTATCGTATAACGATGTGGATTAGGAAAGACCAAATGGTCTCATTAAACGTCTAAACAGGGGACGAAAAAATCGAAAAAGGGGTAGTAAGCCTATGGAAAATCAAATGGAAAGCTCCATCGCACAGCCACAAGCGACTCGCCACCGTCGACGCGGAAGACTCACCTTCTGGGCCGCAGGGATCGTGGGAATGGTGGCCATCTTGTGGCTGACCGTGCACCAGTTGCAAGTCAGTTACTCTCAAGGATATGCACCCGTGAAGGATCCCTTGGTCAACGCCCAGGAGGTCAGTGTCTTAGAACAGCAGAATCGAGCCTTTGAATCCATCGCCAAAGCCGTCCTTCCCGGGATCGTCAACATCTCGACCACCCAGGTCATAAAGGCCCGGCCGCAGCAGTTTCCCTTCTCCAATGATCCCTTCTTTCAACAGTTCTTCGGACCCGATTTCCAAGGCGTTCCGCGTGAGCAGCGAGAACATGCCCTGGGTTCTGGCGTGATTATCAGCCCCAACGGCTACATCATCACCAACAATCACGTCATTGATAAGGCGACCGAAATCCGCGTCCAGCTTGGCGACCGGAGGGAATTCAAAGGGAAATTAATTGGGGCGGATCCCAAGACCGACATCGCCGTGGTGAAGATTGAGGCGGACGGTCTGCGCGCCGTCCCTTGGGGCGATTCCAAAGGGCTGAGAGTAGGAGAGAACGTCATGGCCTTCGGCAATCCCTTTGGGTTGAATCAAACCGTGACCCGAGGCATTGTCAGTGCGGTCGGTCGTTCGAATGTGGGCATTGAAGATTATGAAGATTTCATCCAGACGGATGCCGCCATCAATCCCGGAAATTCGGGCGGTGCGCTGGTGAACATCCGGGCCGAATTGATCGGCATCAACACCGCCATTGAGACACCCAACGGGGGATCCAGCGGGGTGGGTTTTGCCATCCCCAGCAACATGGCCCGGCAGGTGGCTGAAAGCCTGATCAAAACAGGGAAAGTGGTACGGGCTTGGCTGGGCGTGAGCATTGGAGATGTCTCCCCGGCGATCGGCCGCGCCTCTGGTTTGAAGGAAATCCGTGGCGCCATCGTATCTGAAGTCACTACAGACAGTCCCGCTGCGAAGGCCGGTATTAAGGTGGGGGACATCATCCTCGAATTCAATGGCACTGAGGTTCAAAACAGGAGCCAACTCGCATACCAGGTGGGATTGACCCCGGTGGGCAACACCGTCAAAGCGAAAATCTGGCGCAACAACAAGGAGATAACCTTGGATGTCTTGTTGGGGGAGATGCCGAAATCGTTGGCCCAAGCCGGGTCCTCAGGTGAAACGCCCGCCACGGAGTTCACCAATGTGATGAATGGGATCTCCGTTCAGAATCTTACCCCGCAGCTGGCGCAGAGATTAAACCTGCCGAGTGACACGACCGGGGTGGTCATTTCATCTGTTGCATCCGGCACTGTCGCCCAGGACGCCGGGCTGCAGCGCGGCGATGTCATCCAGGAGGTGAACCGCCAGGAAGTCAGAAATGTCGATGACTACAACCGTATCGCTTCGAAGATTGGGAAGAATGATACGGCGTTGCTTCTGATCAATCGCAACGGAACGACAGTTTTCCTGGGCTTGAGCCCTGAGGGGGAACAGTAGTCGTAGTGGTCTTGTGATCGGCCGAGTGTCTGAGAAGGTCAATCTTCGGGCGTCCACTAAGGGCGCCCGAGAGTCCCACTCGGTCGCGATTGCAGGGGAGGGGAGGTTCAATCCCCCCTCTCCTTGCTTTGGATGATGTGATCCAAAATTCCTTGTCTCGAGAGTCCGGCCCCTTTTTTTCGTTGTTCCCCCCCCTCCCCTTGATGGTATGATCTCGCACTTTCATTTCACAACCAGACGGCAGAGTCTCGCTGCCTTCAATCGTCCCGGGGAACCGGGGTCATCTTTGAAAAAGGAGAACGACAATGACCGAGAAGGAGTTCAGGGGAATTCACGGGTCTGAGATTCCAAGGGAAAGCGAAAAGGCTGCCACGAGTTCCGAGGGAGGCTCTGGCATCTGTAAGATATTCTGTATTCTCCCTCCGCACATCCTGAAAGAAGTGGCGCATCGAGGGAGTCAAAAGCAGAAGCAATGGGCGTGGCACACCCTGACATTGTCAGAACAAATGCGCGGTCAGCGGAAGGTGATGTCGCTGCTGGCCACAACGGGGTCCACCGCCACGGGGACAAAACGCCGCACCATCTACGACGCCAGGCACGGCTCCGGCCTTCCCGGTAAATTGGTGCGTGGAGAGGGAGATCCGAAGAGCAAGGACAAGGCTGCCAATGAGGCCTACGACGGCTCGGGTGCGACTTATGATTTTTATTCTCAAGTGTACAATCGAAATTCCATCGATGACAAGGGCATGCGACTCGATTCGTCCGTTCATTATGAGAGAAGCTACGACAACGCCTTTTGGAATGGCCAGCAGATGGTGTACGGGGACGGCGACGGAAAATTGTTCAACCGGTTCACCATTGCGATTGACGTGATTGGCCATGAACTGACTCATGGCGTGACGGCGAATGAAGCCGAATTGTCTTATCAGGATCAGTCCGGTGCATTGAATGAATCATTCTCGGACGTGTTCGGTTCGCTGGTCAAACAATACAAACTGGGGCAGACCGCCAAGCAGGCAGACTGGTTGATCGGACAGGGACTGCTGGCCCCTGGAGTGAAAGGGGTGGCCCTGCGGTCAATGAAAGCTCCGGGCACGGCGTATGATGATCCTGTTCTCGGAAAGGACCCTCAGCCGGGGCACATGAAAAACTATGTTCAAACGAACGAGGACAACGGAGGGGTTCATTTGAATTCCGGGATCCCCAACCGGGCCTTCTACGAAACTGCCGTTCAGATGGGAGGAAACGCGTGGACGAAGGCGGGCAAGATCTGGTACGTCGCGTTGCGCGACAAGTTGCGCCCGGACTCCGACTTCGCCGCGGCTGCGCTCATGACCGCCGCCGTCGCCACCGACCTGTTTGGGAAGGGATCGGATGAGGTCAAGGCCGTCCAGGCGGGATGGAAAGCCGTGGGGCTTTAAATCCCTGCGGTTGAAATCTGTGGAGAAGGACTCTCTCAATCTCATGCGGCGCTCATCCCGATTTCGGATTGCGGATTTCGGATTGCGGAATGGGATCGCGGGTCTGCGCTTGTTTATCGCGGTGGGACCCCGACGCCATCAACACTAGGCTCGGCCCGGAGCGCCGCACGATTCGTGGTAGAACAACAAAGAATTGTGGGCTACGACCCAGGGCAAGGATCACCTATGCGTATTCGACTTGAAAGATCAGGAGGTTTTGCGGGGATCAAGCTGTCATCCTCCGTGGATACCGAGGAGCTGAGTCCGGATGAAGCGGGGCAAGTCAGGAAGATGGTAGAGGGCGCCACTTTTTTCGAATTACCGGACTCCATCAAATCTGCCCGACCCATGCCGGATCGTTTCGTTTATCGGATCCAGATCGAAGAAGGTGGGAAGACCAAAACGGTGGAAGTGGATGAGGCCTCCGTCCCCGATCCGCTGAAGCCGCTGGTTAGACATCTGGTAGATGCCGCCCGAAAGAAATAGGCTGTTTCTCCGCATTTATGTGCTGCCTGTGACGTGTCCCTATAAGTGTTACCCTACGAGACCCTCGGTTTTTTGAAGCCGTTCCCTGATGCCTCCTCAGCCCATGGGTGAATGGCTTGTGGACCCGCATTCCGAGAGGTCTTTCTCGTGCCTGTGTTAGAATAGATTTATGTTGATTCAAGGAAGCATGTCATGAGTGCTGGGCTCGACGTTGAGATCGATTTTGTCCAGGAGATTGAATCCCTCAAGAGGGAATTGAACGCGGTCATCCTGGCACATTATTATCAGGATTCGGAAATACAGGACATCGCCGATTTCACCGGCGATAGTCTTCAACTCGCTCAGCAAGCGGCTGGGACGCAGGCGAGCGTCATTGTCTTTGCCGGCGTTCATTTCATGGCTGAAGTAGCCAAGATCATCAACCCGCAAAAGACCGTCCTCCTCCCGGATTTGAAAGCGGGCTGCTCGCTCGCGGAAGGCTGCCCGGCCGAGGTATTTAAGCTGTTCAAGGCACGCCATCCGGATCATCTCGTCATCACCTATATCAACTGTTCGGCGGCGGTGAAGGCTCTGAGCGATATTATTTGTACCTCCTCCAACGCGGAGAAGATCATCCGCCAGATCCCGCCGGGGCGGAAGATCATCTTTGCTCCAGATCAGAATTTGGGCCGCTACCTGATTCGCAAGACCGGTCGCGACATGGTGTTATGGCCCGGCTCCTGCATGGTGCATGCGATTTTTTCAGAGAAGAAGATCATCCAGTTGAAAGTCCTTCACCCCGGGGCCCTGGTGTTGGCGCACCCGGAATGCGAGGAGTCGGTCCTCCGGCTTGCCGATCATATCGGCTCCACGACGTCCATCCTCAATTATGCGATCGAGAGCCCTGCCCATGAATTTATCATCGCCACCGAGCCGGGGATCATCCATGCGATGTCGAAGAAGGCCCCGGATAAGGTGTTCATTCCCGCCCCTCCAGACAGCAATTGCGCCTGCAATGAATGCCCCCACATGCGGTTGAATACGCTGGAAAAGGTTTATCTCTCCATGAAAAACCGCTCCCCCGAAATCCTGATGGACGAGCCTTTAAGGCTCGGGGCCTTGCGGCCGATCCAGCGCATGTTGGAGATGAGTTGAGGAGTGCGGGTGTCAGCGATCAGCTTTCAGCCGTCAGCAATCAGCTTTCAGCCCTCAGCGGTCAGCTATCAGCTATCAGCGTTCGAGATTTCAGAAATGGGTTCGTGCGCATGGTTCCAGTTCATGAATAGGCGCGGACCTAAGACTCTGACAAATGTCCCCCGAATGAAAGGTCTCGGTGAAATGTTAGAGACTTCAAGAATCTCAATGTCTGGCGAAAGGACCATGAACTCGCACTGGCCGTATATGCAGCGACAAAATGGTTTCCAAAGGAAGAGCAGTATGGGCTGACGTCTCAGATTCGTCGCTCTGGTGTTTCGATTCCGGCGAACATTGCAGAGGGGTGTGGTCGCGAAAGCAGTGTAGAGTTTACTCGGTTTCTCCCGATTGCATTCGGATCGGCCAGTGAGCTCGAATATCATATCCTATTGGCTAATGATCTCAACTTTCTAAACACCGGAGGCTACGATTCGTTGACAAAAGACGTGGTCGAGGTCAAAAAGATGTTGACATCGCTCATCCGGAAGCTGAAAAGCTGATGGCTGACCGCTGAAAGCTGACGGCTGATTGCTGGTTTTCCATGTCCATCCCCTTGAAATCCGATGCGCTCCGCAGACTTGTGACCGGGTTTTTGCGCGAAGATGTCGGCTCAGGTGATCTCACAACCAACGTCATTGTCCCGGCCACAGCCCGGGCGTGCGGATGCTTCATCACACGGCAAGAGTGCGTCCTTGCAGGTCTGGAGATCTTGCCTCATGTGTTCAGGATTCTTGATCCCTTCACCCGCTGGGAATACAGATTTCGAGACGGCCAGAGGGTTGGAGAAGGTCAGATCATCGCATCCGTAAGCGGTCGGGCACGCGCGCTCTTGACGGGAGAGCGGGTGGCGTTGAACATCCTTCAGCATCTTTCGGGAATTGCGACGTTGACACAGAGGTATGTCGAGGCAGTGAAAAACACGGGGGCCGAAATCTATGACACGCGCAAGACGACCCCGGGTTGGCGGACACTCGAAAAATATGCCGTTCGCTGTGGCGGCGGGCACAATCACCGCCGTGGCCTCTTTGATGCGATTCTAATCAAGGATAATCACCTCGCCGTCGCCGGTGGGGTGCAGCCGGCAGTGGAGCGCGCCCGGAGAGCATCCCCCCGTCATAGGGCTTTGGAAGTGGAGGTTTCATCGCTTGACCAACTCCAGGAGGCCCTTGACTTGCAGGTCAGGCACATTTTGCTCGACAATATGACTCCCCGCCAGGCTCGACATTGTGTTGACTTGATTCGCCAGCGAATCGGAGGGCGACGGGTGATTGTAGAATGTTCCGGCGGGATCACCCTGCGGAGTGTGAAATCCTTTGCGCGGGCGGGGGCTGACTGGGTTTCTGTTGGCGCGCTGACACATTCCGCGCCGGCGGTTGACATTAGTTTCGAGATCGAGCTGGGAGGTTCCGGGCGAACCTCTCAAGGGGCCCGTCGAGGTCGTTAGTGACTTACCCGCCTGGATCGTGCCGGAATTGGGAAGAATATTATGGAACCCAGGAACCCAGGGAATGAGAACACCTGCCTTTCTCCACCACCCCCTGTCGATCCCTGCGGGTCTTAAGGGGAAGAGACTTTCATGATCAAGACAGATATCCTCGTCATTGGAAGTGGCATTGCCGGTTGTGCGGCCGCGCACGCCGCTGCCAAGAAGGGGGCCGACGTCCTGTTGATGACGAAGGACACGAGCCCCGAGGAGAGCAACACCTTTTATGCCCAGGGTGGAATCATCTTTCGCGGGGACAATGATGCGCCCGAAAAACTGGCCGCTGACATTCTCGTGGCGGGCGCCGGGCTTTGTTATGAGCCGGCTGTCCGGGTATTAAGTGAAGAGGGTCCCCGCTATGTCCAGGAAGTCCTCATCGACGAGCTCCAGGTTCCTTTTGATGTCGTGGACGAATCCACCGATGAGTTTGACCTGACAGCCGAAGCCGCACATTCCGTCCGCCGAATTTTGCATTACAAGGATGTCACGGGACGAGCGATTGAGACCGCTTTTCTGCAGGCCCTCACGAAAAATCCACGCATCCACATTCTCGCGAATGCCACCGCCATCGACTTGTTGACCTTGTCGCATCATTCGCTCAACCCCCTGGACATCTATCAGCCGCCCACTTGCATCGGCGCATATGTTCTGATGAATGACACGGGAGCGGTGGATACCATCTTCGCCAAAGAGACGATTCTGGCGACCGGGGGACTGGGACGGGTCTTCCTGCACACGACGAACCCGTCCGGCTCTCGTGGAGACGGGATTGCGATGGCCTATCGCGCCGGAGCCCGTTGCGTCAACATGCAATATGTCCAATTTCACCCCACCACCCTATTTCATCCTTCGGGACGATTCCTCATTTCCGAGTCCCTCCGGGGCGAAGGGGCGCGGTTGAGAAGTTCGCGGGGCGAAGAATTCATGAAAAGGTTTCATCCGAGCGGCTCGCTGGCCCCCCGAGATGTTGTGGCGCGCGGGATCCACCAATGGATGATCGAATCAGGGGAGCCCTATGCGCTCCTTGATATTTCGCATAAGAGCGCCGACTGGCTCCGGAGCCGGTTTCCGGGAATCTATGAGAAGTGCAAGTCGCTGGGCATCGACATCACGCGGGAACCGATCCCCGTGGTTCCGGCCGCACACTACAGTTGCGGCGGTGTTTCAGTGGACCCAACCGGCCGTTCCAATGTGGCCCGGTTACGGGCGGTGGGAGAAGTCGCCTGCACCGGCGTTCACGGGGCTAACCGCCTGGCCTCCACTTCATTGCTCGAGGGGCTCGTGTGGGGGACGCGGGCGGGGTCGGACGCCGCCAATGGAGCAACTCGATCTGGGGATCTTTACTTTCCCGAGATTGCCCCGTGGGTCTACGAGCGGGAATCGGTGGATCCCGCACTCATTGCCCAGGATTGGCTGACCATCCAACAAACGATGTGGAATTATGTGGGCCTGGTCCGCACCACCAAACGGCTCGACCGTGCCCATGAAATCCTGCGGGAACTCCATCTGGAGATCGAACGGTTTTATGACAAGGCGGCTATTAGCGATTCCCTGATTGGATTGCGCAACGGCATTCAAACCGCCCTGGCCATTCTGCTCGCGGCCATGGAATGCCGGGAGTCGCGCGGGTGTCACTATAGAATCGACTAGAGAGCAACCGTCAGCGGTCAGCCATCAGCCATCAGCCATCAGCGGTCAGCGATCAGCATTCAGCTGTCAGCAATCAGGAATCAGCCAGCAGCGGTCGAGATTTCAGAAATGGCTCCGTGCGCATGGTTTCAGTTCATAGCTAGGCCCGAACCTGAGACACAGACAACTGTCCCCCCTATAAAAGGTCCCGGTGAAATGTGAGAGACTTCAAGAATCTCAATGTCTGGCGGAAGTCACATGAACTCGCATTGGCCGTATACGCAGCGACAAAAAAGTTTCCAAAGGAAGAGCAGTATGGGCTGACATCTCAGATTCGTCGCTCTGGTGTTTCTATTCCGGCGAACATTGCAGAAGGCTGTGGTCGCGAAAGCAGTGCAGAGTTCAATCGGTTTCTCCAGATTGCGTTCGGATCGGCTAGTGAGCTCGAATATCATATCCTCTTGGCTAATGATCTCAACTTTCTAAACACCGGAGAGTACGATTCGTTGACGAACGATGTGGCCGAGGTCAAGAAGATGTTGACATCACTTATCCGAAAGTTGAAGGCCGATCACTGAACGCTGATAGCTGACCACTGATGGCTGATCGCTGACCACTGATGGCTGATCGCTGATCGCTGACCGCTGATCGCTGACCGCTGATTGCTGACAGCTGAATGCTGAAAGCTGACGGCTGATTGCTGAATGCTACTCCTCTCACTTCAACCACTCATCAAATAGCGCAGCAATATCGGCATGGACGGCTTCGATGGAACGATTACCGTCAATGACACGGAAACGGGAGGGCTCACGTCGTTCGAGCCAGACGTAACCTTCCCGCACGCGCTCAAAGAACTCTCGGGCTTCGGTCTCAAATCGATTTTCATCATAGGTCTGAGCCGTATTGCGGCGTTGGGCACGTTTGAGGCTGGTTCCTGCGTCGATATCGATGACGAGCGTGTGTTCGGGGCGAAATCCATCCAGCACGAGATCGTCGAGGGTGCGGAGAAATTCCACCCCCAGCTGTCGGCCAAAGCCCTGGTAGGCCCAACTGGCGTCGTTGAACCGGTCGCACAACACCAGTTTCCCGGCGGCCAGCGCGGGTTTGATGACCTGTTCGACGTTCTGGATTCGCGAGGCGTAGTAGAGAAGCACTTCGGCGATGGATGTGAGACCGGTGGTCTTGGAATCCAGGAGGATTTTGCGGATCTCCTGGCCGATGGGCGTGCTGCCGGGTTCACGGGTGGCAACGAATTCGACCTGGCGGGCTCGCAATCGTTCTGCCATCAAGTTGAGCTGAGTGGTCTTGCCGCAACCATCGATCCCTTCGAAACTGATAAAACGCCCTCTCGGCATAGTGAGCCAGTGTAACCTGAATTTCAGAATTTGAACAACGGCGAAAGGAGCAAGCCTTCTTCGGATGCAAAACTTTAGTTGACTGCTGGGAGCTTCATTTAAGGGCAAGCCTCAGAATCCGGTCTGGACTGTCGAGTGGCCGTTCAACTTGTCAGTACCCCATGACGAATCCCCCTCTTTCCGTGGTAACCTTCAGCCTGCATGGATACTCAAGAGATTCGGAATAATATTGACCGCCTGGAAGATCGAATCCAGCGTGCCTGTGAACGCGCCGGCCGCGACCGGCGTGAAGTGCAGCTCATCGCCGTGTCGAAAACAATTCCGGTAGAGGGGATATCGTCGGCATTTCATGCGGGCCTGACCGTCTTTGGGGAAAATCGGGTGCAGGAGGCGGAAGAAAAATTCAAGGCCCTTGCGTCGCTTCTTGATTCCCGCGATATTCGCCCCGCTGAAAGACCCACGGGGGAACGGTTCAAGCTCCATCTGATCGGCCATCTGCAAAGCAACAAAGCAAAGCGGGCGGCCGAAATCTTTGATATGATACAAACGGTAGACCGCTTCGATGTAGCCCAGAAACTTTCCCGCTGCTGTGAACAGCTCAATCGCTTGTTACCCGTTCTGATTCAAGTGAACCTTGGCAATGAAGAAACCAAATCCGGCGTTGAACCGTTCGGCGTGCTGGAGTTGGTGACCCGGGTTTCAATGCTGAAATCGTTGCGCGTGCGCGGTTTAATGGCCATCCCTCCGTTTCGGGAGCGCAGTGAAGATGCCCGAGCAGATTTTCGGTCGATGCGAAGGCTTGCCCAGGAAATTGCCAGGCCGCGAATCGAGAACGTTTCCATGCACGAGCTCTCCATGGGAATGAGCCACGATTTTGAAGTGGCCATCGAGGAGGGAGCCACCCTGATCCGCGTAGGAACAGCGATTTTTGGAAGGAGAATTTGATCTGGGTTTTCCTTTGGACTTCTTTGGACTCATTCTTGGCTTCTTGGATTTCCAAAAAAGAAGCGGGCATCGTCCGGGAGAACACTACGGTTTTGAATGATTCGACCGATTGGATCCATTCTGGACGCATCAGACCCCGTCTCTTGGCATCTCGTTCCGAGTGGCGACCCGGGGTTGGGGCTCGTCCTTTTCCGCGGCCCCGAGGACGGATCTAAACCCGTGAGGGACAAGGCTGGAAGTGAAATGGACGCGATTGAAATTCACCCGCGGTCCACGGGCTGCACCTTTCAAGTTGTCGTTGTCCCGCGTGCCGGCCGGAACGAAATCTCGGGCGTGATGGGGGGAGCCCTGAGGCTGAAGACGATGGCTCCCCCGGTCGATGGGGCAGCCAACGAGGCTTGTGTGCGGTATCTTTCGAAACTTTTTCAAGTTCCAAAATCCAGCGTGGAAATCATATTGGGAGAGCATCACAGGCGGAAGACGATTTATGTTCATGGGCTTGGGGTTGATGAAGTTCAACGGATCTTGACCCTGGCGACGATAAGATGAAAACCAGGAGACCCCCTCGAATCCCGGAATCCGTCTGGCTTCACCGTTTCAGTTGAGCCAGTTGATCCCATCATGAAATCAAAGATCCTCGATCTCATCCGTCGAAAAGGCATCAAGGAACTCCTCCGCGAGAACTATCTCTTGCTCCCGCTGTTCGTGCTGTTTGTGATTTCTTCATTCGGCGTGTACTCACCGCCCATCCGGTTTACGGCGGTTCATTTTGTCGGCGTGATCGCCATCACCGTCTATTCAGTGGCGGCGTTTTACCGTTACATCCTGCGTCTGGGGGGAGACTTTCAATATGTGGAAGTAGTCGGCGCCCTCATCCTGGCCATCAATTTTCTGGTTCAACTGACGGGGGGACTGCATTCCTTCTGGTTTGTGTTGTACCTGTTGTTGATGATTGCGGTCGGCATCAACTACTCCCTGAGGGTCTCGTTACTCACGGTGGTCCGTATTGCCGTCCTGGAGGGGTTCAATGCCTTAGCGACGGCGCTTCGCACCGATCAGCATTTTGAATCGGAGCGGTTTCTTTTATGGCTGTTAATGCTGGTCTTGGTGGCGATCGTAGGAGAGGCCTCGCTTGTGATTCTGAAGCGTCGCCTCTCGCAGGCGGAGAAGGAGCTGGAAACCGCGGCAATCCGTGCCGAGGAAGAGGCCAGCGAGAGGAAAAAGTTTCTCCCGGTGTTCGCCCAGACGATCGCATCCCAGGAAGCCGAATCCAGCAGTGCAGCCGCCGAGACGCAGGATCAGGCCGGGGACTTTGAGGCCGCATTCTTAGAACACCTGAAAGTGGCGCTTAAAGCCCATCATGTCTGCTTTTTTGTCCGCGACAACACGGGAGGCTTCCGGTTGGGTTGGATGTCCGGGGAAAACCTCGAGTTCAAGGAAGACGCGTTCTTTATTGAGGGTCAAGGCTTGCTCGGGTACTGCGCCAAGAACAAAACCTCCCTCATTGGAAGGCGGGGTCCGGGCGCTTCGGCCCGCTCGGGGCGCCTTGATTTTGTCTACTTGAAGTCGGGAGGGGATTTGATTCGGGCGTATTTGGCGGAACCCATTGTGCAGTCGGACCGTGCGGTGGGAGTGCTCATTGCCGACCGCGTGGAACACCCGGATGCCGAGACGTCCCCGGTTCCTGAGTTCACGCTGGATGAACAGCAGATGATGAAATCCGCGGTCGCCATCCTCGAAATGGAGTGGAAGAGAAATCAAACGGCCCGAGCTCATCGCCAGTCCAATGAGCTGCTGACTACGTTCTTCCGCATCATTTCCAAGATGAGTTCGACGCTGAATGTGGACGAGGTGTCCGCGCTCCTGTTGAAGGAATCAAAGGCCTTGCTGAATTATGACACTGCGGCCGTTGCCCTGCTGTCTGAGGATCATAATTCCTATTCGTTAATTTCAGCTGAGGGGGTCGAGTTCGACCGGGACCTGCGAATCCCCGGCGAGGTGAAGACATGGACCCGGTGGGCCATTACGTCTGCGGAGGACGCCCTGCTGCTTTCCGATTTCGAGCGAAGGACGGGCCAGATGCCTATTTACATGCCTAACGAACCTCCCCTCGCCGTGGGTTCACTCCTGGCCATCCCGCTGGGTCCCCCTTCGCAACGCCTCGGGGCCTTTGTTCTCACGCACAGTCAGGCCGGACAGTTTGGCAACGATGTCCAGCAGTTGCTTCGGCTCCTTTGCCAGCATGTGGCTGTCATTGTGGAAAACGCCATTAACCATCGCCAGATGGAGACCTTGGCGGCCACGGATGAATTGACCCACCTGCCCAACCATCGCCATTTCCAGGAGCGCATCGAGGAAGAGGTCTCTCGCTCCCGCCGGAACAAGAAGCCGCTCTCACTTTTGATGGTGGATCTCGATGAGTTCAAGAAGATGAACGATACCCACGGCCACCCCTTCGGTGATGCGGTGCTGGGACAACTGGCAAGCATCCTTGAGCATTGCCTGAGACGGGAAGACTTTGCCGCGCGCTACGGGGGAGAGGAGTTTGCGGTGATCCTGCCGGATACGGGCCGCGAAGGGGCGCGACAAACGGCGGAACGGTTCCGGGCCGAGGTGAGCCGCACCGTGTTTACCCACGAGGGAAACTCCGCACATCTCTCGATCAGCGGAGGGATCGCGACTTATCCCCGTGACGCCACGTCCAAGGAACAACTGATCGAAAATGCGGATCGGGCCCTTTATGTGGCGAAGCGCACAGGACGTAACCGCATCGCGCAGTACCATGTGATCGAGACCATGCAACTGCCGATCGAGTTTTCAGGCTGACGAGTGAAGTTCCCGGACAGGACGAGGCCACGAACTCCCGAGAGAACGGATTGATAACGGGGGTGACTTGGGGTTTTTGAATTAAAAAGGAATATCGGGTATGATAGGCGGTCTTACCGATTAGTGTGAGGGGAATCAAGAGGGGCTTTAAGTGGAATCAGGGGATCTAGTCATTTACCCGGGGGAATTTGCTGAAATACACGTCATCCTGGCCCAACTGGCAATGGAAGCGCGTGCGAAGCTGGTTTTCCTGGTGGACCGGAACGGTCAACCTATCGCATCGCATGGGGATAGTGAGACCGTGGATACGACCTCTCTTTCTTCGCTGGCGGCGGGGAATGTGGCCGCCACGGAGGGCCTGGCCAAGTTACTGGGCGAGCGGGAGTTCTCGGTTTTGTTTCACGAGGGGGAACGCGACAACATTCACTTCTCGATTGTGGCTCATCGCGCCATTCTGGTGGTGATCTTCGACCACAGCACGCCCGTCGGCTTGGTTCGTCTGCGCGTCCGCAAAGCCAGCGCTCAATTCGAAGATGTATTCCAGCGCATTGCAGCAAGGTTTCAGAAGGAATTGCAACCTACTGGCGTCGTCAGTGACTATCCATTTCCTGAAATCACGGATGATGATATTGATCACCTCTTCAGCGAATAATCCATCCGAGGGATTCCTAGTTGACCTTTATTAATTACGCTTCACGAGAAATCAACTGCAAGATTGTGTATTACGGTCCCGGTCTGGGGGGGAAGACCACCAATCTGAATTACATTTATCAAAAGATTCACCCCGCCAACAAAGGGCGGATGGTTTCGCTCGCCACCGACACGGAGCGGACCCTGTTTTTTGATTTCCTTCCGCTGGAATTGGGATTGATCAATGGATTCAAGATCCGCTTCCATCTTTACACCGTGCCCGGACAGATTTTCTATGACGCCAGCCGCAAGTTGATCCTGAAGGGGGTGGATGGAGTGGTCTTCGTGGCCGATTCCCAGGCCGAACGCTATGACGCCAACGTTGAAAGCCTCTCCAATCTGCATGAGCACCTTCACGAGCATGGATATGATTTTGCGACCATTCCTTACGTTCTTCAGCTCAATAAGCGCGACCTTCCCAACATCTCCCCGTTTGAGGAATTGAAGAAAGAGCTCTGGAAAAAGAATGAGCCGATCTTTGAGGCCATCGCCTCGCGCGGCGTCGGCGTCTTCGACTCGCTGAAAGAAGTCACGCGCCAGATGCTCAATGGGCTGAGAAAAAGATAGACCCTGCCTGCCTGATGACTCCACTCCCTCCTGACCCCGAAGCCGTAGTGCCTGAATGCGCCTGCGTATTTCAAAGCCCATTTGGAGTGCGCAAGCTTGCTTGCGCTTTGGTTCGGGACAGCCTGTTGCGCCGAGGAAATGTGCGCGAAGCAAACTTTGCGCTCCAAAACCGACAGCAAATTCCCGCGCTCCCAATGCGTCCCCATCATTACGGGATGGTGTACTATTGGAGCCGCATTGGGATTCTCTCTGCATATCTCGCTAATCATGCCAATGGGCGAACCGCAACGTGCGACGATCCCTGCATGAACCAACATGGCAAGCTGGAACAGTTGAAGGTGAGAGGAATGACATTCCTGAAAGGCGGGGGATTTTTCAACCGAATGGTTGAAAACTGGCTCCTGAGGTAGGACTCGAAGCTGCGATCCACCGCGGTGGATTAACAATTGCGGTGAGCGGATTCTCACACTGCGCGACACTCGTGCGTATGTTCTTGTGTCGTCACAGCCTTATCAACGATTTTCGGCAGACCCCGTTTGGTATTGTATTAGACTATATCTGAGCATGAAGGGGCACAGAATTGAGCACAGTTTTTGTCGTGTGAAAATCCATCCTGGTTGCCCCATGTACCGCAATCCACTTTCCTTCATCGCCATCGCTCGCCATTGGGACTTTCTTCTTGAACTCGTGTCCGATAAGTTTTACACTTTTTCCCTGCCAGCCGACCCTCCCTGCCGGCACTTGATGGCAATGAGGACCGGCTGGCACTTGAGGCTCTCGATTAAACGATCTCATTCCCCGACCCAAACGGATAAGAAGAGGAGCGCCACCCGTAACGATTGGTTGTGGGAACATTCCGAGTACCCCGTCATTTTGTTGCGACACAGCAGCTTGTATCAGGGTAAGGCATTTGAATGGTCCAAGAACTTTTTGATCATCGGGATGTGCCCACGACTTTGATCTCACCTCATATTCAGGCTTGAGGCGGGCATGGAGTTCGCAGCCCGTTCGATGAGCTTTGAAATGAAACAAGGGGATGTTATACCGATCCGCATAAGACGCCATGATAAAAGGCAACCTCGGACACAAATGGATGATATTGAAAACATTATCGCAGGTGTATTCGCGGAATCGACGGCAGATTAGGCGGATCGAAAAGCAAAATTCCGCAGAATACACGGATCAATCCATTTAATGTTGGACCGACACACAGTGGCGGCATCGGAGGGACATCGAGATGGCAGACCTGCGGTATCCAATCGGCCCTCTCGAGAGCTACGCTCCGCACGCGGACGTTGCTGAGCTTCTCGCTGAGATGGCAGAGACGCCTCACGGCCTAAGGACGGCGGTGGACGGCCTCTCGCCCATGAACCTCGACACGCCGTACCGAGAGGGCGGATGGACCGTTCGCCAGATCGCGCACCATCTCACAGACAGCCAGGTCAATTGGTATGTGCGCACGAAGCTGGCGCTCACGGAAGACGAGCCCACGATCAGGCCGTACGATGCAGACCGTTGGTCCGAGTGCGTCGACGCTCGATCGGGAGAAGTCGAGAGCTCGCTGCTCCTCCTGGACGGCTTGTACCGGAGATGGATTCCGCTGCTGAAGGCCGTGACGCCCACGCAGTGGACGCGGCGGCTGTACCATCCGGAGCGTGGCTGGCTAACCTTGCGCGACACACTTCGGATGCATGCTTGGCACGGGCGACATCATCCAGCACAGATAGCACAACTTCGGAAGAGGATGGGTTGGACGTGAGCGGTGCGGTCCAACAACCGGATGCAGCTGACGCCGCGCGATGGCTTGTAGGTGGTGTCCAGGGTAGTCTTTCCTCAATCAGCTGCGCGCGGCGCAGCTGATCCGTGTGTTCGGCGGGCAATTCGTGGGGTGCCGTGTCAGGAGGGCCCAAACATGGAGGCTGCGAGCCGCATTGGTCGCATGGTCGGCGTGCTAATAATCATGCAGATGGTTGGCAGCGCAGTGGTGAATGGCGTCTTGGAGGCGCCGCTCTTTGGTGCGCCGGGGTTCCTCGTGGCTGCCGCTGTCCACTCCCGTCAAATAGGTCTGGCAGCAGTCCTCGGGCTGCTTACGGAGGCAATGTGGCTTGGCATTGCGGTCGCGGCGTTCACCATCGTCTATCAGCGCGCCCAAAGGCTGGCGCTCTGGTTTGTCGCGCTGGCAGTGGTGATCCTCGCGGTGGCTGTGGTCGAGAACATCGGCGTGATGTCCATGGTGTCCTTGAGCGAGGCCTATGCCAAAGCCAGTGCCGTGGAGCGCGAACAGCTTCAGACGGTCCGAGTCGTCGTGGCTTCAGCGCGGAATTGGGCGCACTTCATGGCGCGGATGGTCGACGGTGGCGCGATCTTCGTCTTCTACGCCATGCTGTATCGATGCGCACTGGTTCCCCGTGCACTCGCCGGCTTCGGCATGGTCGCAGCCGTATTGATGGTCACTGCAGTCGGGATGCCACTCTTCGGTCATGACGTCGTGTTTCCAATGCTCGCGCCCATGGGTGTGAGTCAGCTGCTCCTGGCGCTTTGGCTCGTCGCCAAGGGTTTTCGTAACCAGGCGGCCATGCGAGAAGCGGCCGCCGAACAAGGGGATGAAGCTGACGAGCGTTGAGCGTATTGGGCGCTCGCAGCTTATCCCCAGTGTTCTGCCTCAGGAGGTAGGTTATGAGCATTCATCATAAGCGCTTCCCCGTCTTTCTCATCGCGTTTGCTTGGGCAACAACGTGCGCCGCGCAGGGTTACGGGAGCTTCATCGGCAAGGTTGTCACTGAGTGGTTGGATGACGGACGTAAAATGAAGCTCCTGGAGCCGTTTGCCTACATCGATCCGGTTGGCTCCAAGTGGGATGCCCCGAAGGGCTGGATCGTGGATGGTGCGTCAATCCCGCAAATTGCGTGGTCAGTGATAGGTGGCCCGTTCGAGGGTCCATACCGAAATGCTTCTGTGATCCATGACGTTGCCTGCGACCAAAAGCAACGGCCATGGCGTGATGTTCATCGGGCTTTCTACACAGCCATGCTTGCCGCCGGGGTTGACCCCATAAAGGCAAAGATCATGTATGGCGCGGTATACCAATTTGGCCCGCGATGGGAACGACAAGTCAGGCTGACTGACATTCCAATCCAGTCTGTCGAATCAGCCATCGCCCAGTTGCGAGCTGCCGCTGCTCCCGGTGAGTCTGTCGAGACCCAAATAAACCCGATTCCTCGGCGGGGCTGTCCGGAAGGGCTATCCTGTGTGTCACCCATGAATTTGCCGCCGAACCAGGCTAACGTGACTGCGATGTTTCGTCCGGAGTTGCCTAGCGTAAGCGGCGACACGTCCGCACAGTTTCAGAAATTGAAGTCGTTCATTGAGTCCAGCACCCCATCGATCGAGGTCATTGAAGACTACCGTCGCTAACCGCGCTGAAAGAGGCATGGCCCTTCGTTCCAGCGGACTGCCTTCGGCAGCCGCTGAACTCAAACATTATGCAGATAAGGAGGCGAAGAATGAAAAGGGTGATGTTTCTTGCCGTGGTCATGATCATCACCCTCTCGGGGTCGACGTTCTCTCAGACGATTCAAAAGCCAGACGCATCCCAGGAACAACAGGGTCAATCCAAAACGATCGATTTCCTGAGCGGCGAGAATATATCCAGATTCTCGTTTAAGCCCGAAGATTCTTGGGGCGGGACAAACAACACGCTGGTATTCACAGAGAAGGAACCTCAGAGAATGGGATCTGCCACTTTTGAAGAAGTCCTTCCAAGGAAACAGGCATTTTCTATGACCGCGATTGTGACCCCTTGGAATATCAGGGAATTGGGCTTTGGTTTCGCGGGTGGATTCCAGATGTCCACTCTCTTTCCTCAGGATGGCAAGTCATACGAGCTGTACTTGGTTGTATCTGGAGACAGGGCTGCCTACTGGGTTGGGAAAAGCAAACGGGGTTCATACTACTCGTGGGGAGGCACTCTCAAGCTCGGTGTTCTCGGCAACGACAACAGAAAATCCAAGAAGGCGATCTATTCGAAGCTCGAGTTCAAAGAACTTACCGTCGATGAGGCAAACAAGTTGCTCAGGAAGAAGAAGAAATAACAGCCCAACCATCGCTTCCAGTTTATGTTTCGCCTGCGGCGGGCAAAACGAAAACGAAAATGAAGCGCAACGTTGGGCATCATTCTTGACGAATCTGCCCCTCGCCGATATAATCCTTGCCGTTTCACTGAGCGATCTCACTAGCACTCCTGAGTAGCTCAATGGTAGAGCATTCGGCTGTTAACCGAAGGGTTGTAGGTTCGAGTCCTACCTCAGGAGCCAATTTTCATCCCCCCTTGATCCTTTGTGACCTACACTGTCTATGTGCTTCATTCGCCGTCCACTGGATTGATGTACGTGGGGCAGACGGCGGAACTGACTCGGCGTCTTTCCCAACATCTGGGAGGAGAAAGTTTCTGGACCAAGCGGTGCAAGGATTGGGAAGTGATCTACACGGAATTGTTCGAATCACGAGTGGAGGCCATGCGTCGGGAACGATATTTGAAGACCGGCAAAGGGAAGGAGGAGTTGAAGCGACTGTTAATCCACCGCGGTGGATTGTAGGTTCGAGTCCTACCTCAGGAGCCAATTTCCATTTATCCCCTCTTCCTCCCACGTGACCTACACAGTATTTGTGCTTCATTCGCCCTCCACCGGGGAAAAAAGAGAGGCTCCGTTCACGGGGCCCCGCGGCGGATTAAGCCATGTTGCTAGCCCCGGGCGGCCCCAGTCCCCGAAGGGGGCGGAGGACCTTTAGCCCACGGCGACGCCGTGGGTACAAGGGATAAAAAATGCACCAAGCCCCGCCAGGGGCTGCAGGCGCGCCTGAAAGCGGGTCGAGGCATTTTGGGGTCGCATCTCCACTATCCACTTTTGGCATCCATTCTAACGGGTGAGTGGCATCCTCTACAACCACCCTGTAGTCCCAACTCCGTCGTGGCTTTATGGCATCTATCTTAAGGGGGAGGGATCGCCATTTTCAATTCATTCCCCCAAGAGGGAATGTGAGGGCAATCTCCCGCCCAAAGATTCCGCAGCGGCCGGGGCACAGACGCGGGAAGAGTGGATAGTGGAGATGCGACCCCTGCCTTTGCCCACCGGGCACCGCAGTTAGTGTGCCATCCGGGTCCTCGGCCCAACGCCTAAGCATCACCGGCGCAGGGCGGCCGTTGGCCCTGCGTCCGCGTGAATGCCTTTGTTGGGCGATCATTCCTTTAATACTGGTCCTTTGACAACCGTGTCCACCTTGTTGTAAGAGAAGTGGACTCCAAATGGCTTGCCGTCGGCTCCCTTGTATTGAAAGATCCAGATTTCGTCTGAGGGCATGTCACCCTTCTCGGGGTTGCCCGCGGAGTACGTCACGACTCCGATATTATTGCTTCCCTTTTTGATTTTGACCCATACGTCTGGTTTTCCCCATTTGGCGACAACAGAGTTCTTGTTGTCCCCCTTCTTTATCGAGGACATATCCTTGCCGTAACTGCTCGCAAGTATCAGGGAGAGCATTACCGTAACCAGCAGAACCGCACGTTTCATCTCATCCTCCTTTCCTTTGGTTGCTCAACGCGAAGCGCGTCACCCGACGGCGCATTTTTGGGTTTTGCGAGGGTCGGGTGCACG
>JBAVHJ010000513.1:0-2683 GCA_049685715.1 Terriglobia bacterium
CTTGCACTTACACGGTCAACAGATGAGGAGGGTTGACATGATCGGTTATTTTCCAGTCGAACGCTACTAACCTGAGAGCGGGCATCGGGGAGAAGAACATCGTGTCCTTCCCCCCGGCCCACTCCCTGATCAGAATGTGGTAAAGATGGACAGCTGCTCCCGTCGGTCGTGCCAGACATGCGCGGGAAGCCCCCTGAAAATGGGGAGCAGTCCCACATCGTTTGCGGAGCGGGTATGGTAGTACGATTCTTCAAACTGAACATTGAAATACTTGTTGAACTTGTAGTTGATGTTGGCAAGGTACAAGTCACTGATCGCGCGGTTGGCCGCTGCCACATGCCTCACATCACGCGGGTTGGCTTCGTCAAAGCCATAGTGGAACGTCATGGTCCATCCGGCCCCTCGGCCCGCGGGATCCGCCCCCATGAGTCGGGACAAGGGCAGGCCCAGCTCGATGAACCCGCCTTTCGCACGCACGGGACGCTGCGGAGCAACCGTCGGGACCCCGTTCAAAAGACCGAAGACGACGGTGGAGGATCCGTCTATGGAGGTCGCGTTAGCCGTTCCGGTCAATCCCGCAACGTCGTTGAACTCGGAAAAAATCTGGCCTTCGAAATAGAATCGCAGGTCCTCACCGTTATAAGCTTTCATAAGCAACGTGAACCAACGCGTGGGAAGTTGCGCTTCCAATGTCCCGCCATATCGGGAACTGTCCACCTGCGCCCCGGTCGGGAACGCAGCCAAGAACGCAGCAGGCACATTCGCCCTCGGGACGATGGCGGAGCGCTGGCCATACATCCAGCTGGCGATGAGCTGAGCTGGAGCCACCCCGGGTGACCTGTCCAGCTGGAACTGGGTCACGAATCTGCCTTGCAGTTCGGGCATATTGGAGTCGACGCCCTGGCGCTCGCCGAACGCGAGCTGGTTGGAGACGTCCGAAGGCACATTCCCGTACGCGGGGAGGACGATGGCAAACTCGGGTTCGAATTTCAGGTTCCTGGAGCCGCCGATAGTGTGGCCAACGCCGAAGCGGAACTGCGGCGCACGCTCATAGAGGGATCCAAACCCGATGCCCAGACCCGTGGTCTCCACCATGGACGGCAGGGTGGAGGAGGCGAAGGGGGTCCAGTCCTGACCAAACAGACCGAAAATACTTGTCCTGTCGGAAATCTTCTTATCCAGCCGCACCCAAGCCAAACGCAAGGAGGGGACTGAGGATCGAATCGAAGATATGTTCCGGTTGGCAACGCGCGTGAAGTTCCCCTCAAAGTCCAACTCAATCTTACCGGTCAGAGTAATGCTCTTGGACGGGTCCAGCCATTCGAAGTCGGATCCGACGCGGAATGCGCGGGCATTCAAGTGGAATTCCGGGGAACCCAGAGGGCCGGTATCGCCCGCCGAGAAGCCGGGCAGAGGGAAGTCATTTCCCCCGGGGGAGGAAGAATCATGGATCAGACTTGTCTTGAAAAAGCCATAGGGCTTCAATTTTGTATCGGGCCCGATCTTAAATACCGGCAAAAGCCCGTCCCGCTTGTAAGGGGCATCGCCCGCGAGCCCCAGCACGCGAATCGGAGCCACCGCCGGAATCACCGGAGGGGGGGCCGTCTCGGGTGGAGCAGGAGAGGCGCTCGCTCCAGACCAAGGGTCCGCAGGAGAGGCATTTCGTGCGGACAATACTCCAGGGTCGAGGCTGTCTCTGGAATCCCTCGGGACTGCGATACCCGCATAGTTTAGCGAGGCAACCAGGTTGCGCCCGGGTGCATAGGCAGCGAAAGAGGCTGCCATCTCATCATATTCCTTTTGACTGATGAGTCCTTTCGACACCAGGAGCTTCGCCAATTTCAATTGGCTGTCGGCGGACGACGTAGCTTGATTCAATGATGTCGCCTCCTCCGGAGTAATAATCCCCTTCGCCTGAAGCAGGCGGACCAGGGGGTTCGAAGCCGGGGGAGAGCCGTCCTTTTGCTGCGCCATGCTTAGAGTTGCCATGGCGAAAAGCACGAGCACTACAAGTATCATTTGCGATGACTTTTTCATCTGCTTACTCCTCCTCATGGGTTGTCGTGGCCGGACTGCGCGGATCAGTCGAACCGGTTGCTTTTGATGCGGGATCACATTGAATCAAGGAAAGGTGCAAGTCACAGCCGCGAAGAACGGTCCGTGCGAATGTTGTGGTATATAACGTCGGGAAACTTCTTACGAAATCAATTTCGAGTTTGACAGTGGGCGTGAGTACCTGGGATAAATCGAGTCACCTGAATAAATGCCAAATAGAAAAGACGTCCTCAAAACATGATACTGGTTCGCCGATGGGGACGCGCGTCACCCAGCGGCCACGACTCCCGGTGAAAAGATATTACTTTTGAGGATGAAGCCGGTGCGACGCCGGATGGGGACTCGAACACAGGACTTGAAGGCTTTGAAAGAATCCAACTGGGGTATTTTGAGCGATCGGCTCGTCATTCCAAGCCTGTTTTTATGGGGCGGCCAGTTTAGAGTATTCGACGGGAGGGGCCGGCATGGTAAACACCGATGGCTCTGGTATGACTCGGTAAGAAGTAAGAATGAATTGAATTCCAGTTGGGTTTGTCGGAATACGATAGGAATGATTTCATCACTGGAGGAAGAATTGGGTTGGGATGGGTACCCAGGGGACCGAGGAGGCAGTACACCCCCCCGCAAT
>JBAVHJ010000514.1:0-1503 GCA_049685715.1 Terriglobia bacterium
CGTGCACACCGGGTGGGATGCTCACTGGAGAACCGACCCATATTCCGAGAGTCATCCTTTTCTCACCAGGGATGCGGCACAATTTCTGGCCGATTCAGGGGCTCACTTGGTGGGGATAGACTCCTTCAATATCGATGACACGGCCGACCCATCCAGGCCCGTTCATTCCATTTTGTTGCGGGCAGGTATTCCCATCGTTGAACATCTCCGTGGACTCGAGAACCTACCGGAAAGTGGATTCAAGTTCTTTGCCGTGCCCGTTAAGGTGAAAGGCATGGGGACTTTTCCCATCAGGGCGTTTGCGATTGTTGAGCCCTGACTAGTCGAATTGAATCCACGGAACCATTGAATGGACACAATAATTCTTGAAAGGCAGGGGCAAGCGCCCCGGACGGATCCAAGGTCGAACATCGAGGGTTTCCAGTGCAGTACTCTGGTGAAAATGAGCCTTGGGCGGGGTGATGGGCTTCGGAGCCGCGTCCTACGAATCATCCTTTGACACTCGACGGTCGGCGGGTGCCAGACGGAGGCTGGACTTTGAAGAGATTTCTTGAGCAACACCTCATTCTGATCATTTCAGTCCTGATCACATTGGTTCTGATCATTTACCTCTCGCTCCCTCAGCAGGAAAACGATCCCGGATTCAACGCCCAAGTACTCCGCCCCGCTTACGGGGACCCACATCCGAAGGTTTTTTTTGATGAAGGGCATTACAATCTCCACAAATCAGGAGGGCGATACAAACCGTTCGCCGATCTTATCCGAAACGACGGATACACGATCACGCCCCTAACCGGGAGATTCCGCGCCAATTCCTTGTCGGGCTTCGATGTCCTGGTGATCGCCAATCCCCTCGGGATCCGCGGCTCTCTGCAACAGCTGGCAAACGTCCTTCATCTTGGGGAAAGGATTCATTTCGGGGGGAGCGCATTCACCTCTCTGGAGTGTGACGAAATCCGCGACTGGGTCAAGACGGGGGGCTCATTGTTACTCGTTGCGGACCATGCTCCTGCAGGAGAGGCAGCTAACCAACTCTCCACCCGGTTCGGGGTCGAGATGACCAACGGGTACGCCGAAGACGGAGCCAATCATGATCCCGTCACAGACAACTGGGGCTTCCTTGTTTTTTCGGAGGAAAACGGCCTATTGCTCAACCATCCGATTACACAGGGAAGAAATGAAGGGGAACGGGTTCATCGTGTGATCAGCTTTACCGGACAATCGCTGAAATCACCCCCCGGGAGCGTCGGTTTCTTGAAGCTTTCAAAAACGGCGAGAGAATATCCGCGAAGTGCCTCCCCCGACTGGGATTTTCGTTCCGCCGCAGACCTGGCACAGGGAGTTGCTCTGGAATATGGAAAAGGACGAGTCGTGGTCGTCGGCGAAGCAGCGATGCTTACGTCTCAGGTGGCCCGAGCGGGAACCCAGATTCTTCACTTCGGCATGAGCTGGCCAGGTTACGATAACCGCCAGTTGACATTGAACATTATGCACTGGTTATCG
>JBAVHJ010000515.1:0-13097 GCA_049685715.1 Terriglobia bacterium
ACCTACCACTACGGAATTTCTCCTTGGTGGGGGATGGCGACGGGCGGCCTGCTGGCAACGGCGGTGGCCTTCCCGTTTGGGTGGATCACTTTTCGACTGCACGGGGCGTACTTCGCCCTCGCCACCCTGGCATTGAACGAGGTGCTGAAAGACGCCGCCAAGATTGCTGAGCCCTTGACTAATGGGATGGTCGGGATCCTGATCATGCCCACCTTTTCTTCCAAGCTTCCTTACTACTACATCATCCTCGTCATGATGGTTCTCACGATTCTCTGCATGCGTCTCACCGTGCGTTCCAAGCTCGGTTACTACTTCGTTTCCATTCGGGAAGATCAAGATGCCGCCGAGAGCATGGGCATTAACACCACCCGATATAAGATGATCTCCCTCTGCATCGGGACTTTTTGGACTGGATTGGCGGGCGCCTTTTACATGAATTACATGGGCTTCATTGACCCTTCGGTGGTGTTCTCCCTCCAGGATCTCTCGATTGCGGCCGTTCTCGTGGGCATCGTCGGCGGGGTGGGAACGATCTACGGCCCGGCGGTGGGTGCTTTCGTCATGATCGCCGTCCAGGAGTTTTTCCGATCAGGATTCTTCGGCCTGTTCAAATACTTCGGTGACAAGACCGGTTCGGGTGCGTTTACCACGCTCTCCGAGTTTGTGAAGTCTGCGCACACCCTGGGGTTTGGCCTGTTGGTTATCCTTGTTATTTTGCTTCTTCCGAACGGTATTGTTGGGGACTGGACAAAGATCAAGACAAAGCTCTTTCGCATGAAAGTCACAACTTGAGGTACCCGACGTGTCTTTTTTCAAGGCTGAAAACCTGGTCAAATATTTCGGTGGCCTGGCCGCAGTAAACAATGTCAGTTTCGAAGTGCACCAGGGTGAAATCTTCGGACTGATCGGACCCAATGGCTCTGGGAAGACGACCACATTCAATCTGATCAGCAGATTCCACCGCCTCACTTCGGGAAGGGTGATTTTTAAAGGGCAGGAAATTCAGCACCTGCCCCCCTACAAGATTTGCCGGCTGGGCATTGGGAGAACCTTCCAGGTCGTGAAGCCGCTCAGGCGGATGACCGTTCTGGACAACGTCATTGTGGCTGCGTTTGCGCGGGTCAACACCATGCGTGAGGCCCGGGAACTAGCCCTCCAGACGATCGAATTCTGTGGTCTTCTTCCTGTTCAAAACCTCCTGGCAAAGTCCTTGCCGATCGCTTGGCGCAAGAGGCTGGAGATTGCGCGGGCCATGGCCACTCGCCCCTCCCTGCTCCTCTTGGACGAGACCTCGGCAGGTCTGAACCCAACCGAGCTGCTCCAGGCCATCGACCTCATCAAGAAAATCCGCGACAACGGCACGACCATCATCATCATTGAACACATCATGCACGTCATCATGTCCATCTCCGACCGCATTCACGCCATAAACTTCGGGCAGACCATCGCTGAAGGAACCCCGCAAGAAGTGGCGCAAAACAACGCCGTGATCGAAGCCTATTTGGGGACGGACTATGCTTAAGGTCGAAAGCATTGACGTCTATTATGGCGATCTCCAGGTCCTTTGGGAGGTGTCGTTCGAGGTCCGCGAAAGAGAGATCGTGGTCCTTGTGGGAGCCAACGGCGCCGGCAAATCGACAACGTTGAAGACGATTTCCGGCCTCCTGAGTCCCCGGAAAGGCACCATCGAATTCGACGGCTTACGCCTCGATCAGACACCTGCCGACCGCATCATCGGCAGCGGCGTCGTCCATGTGCCCGAAGCGAGGCGCCTTTTTGTCGAAATGTCGGTTGAAGAAAATCTGATCATGGGATCCCTGTCCCCGGCGGCCAGGGCCAAGCGCATGGAAACCCTGAATTGGGTGTACAGCTTGTTTCCACGGCTTCTGGAGCGACGCAAACAGGCTGCAGGAACTCTTTCCGGCGGTGAACAGCAGATGTGTGCCATCGGTCGGGGCTTGATGGCGTTGCCGAAGGTCTTGATGTTCGACGAGCCGTCGCTGGGACTTGCCCCGATCCTCGTCCAAAACGTTTTTGACATCATTAAACGCATCAACAAAGAGGGCGTCACAGTCCTGCTGGTGGAGCAGAATGTGCGACAGACGCTCGCCTTTTGCAACCGTGCCTACGTTCTGGAGAATGGCCGGATCGTTCTTCAGGGCGAAGGCCACGAGCTTATGGCTAACCACTATGTGAAGGAAGCCTACCTCGGGCTATAGATTCCCGATCGCGGAATCGGTGGTACCTGATTCAAAGTTCAAGAAAGACTTCCAACCGTTTGAATCCTGATTCCGAAGTTGAAGTCTCGTTCCAGGTAACAAAGCTCGACCTGCGGCTTGGAAACTTCCACAGACCTGCGGCCTAATTCCCGGACAGCGTGTTGCCACCAGGGGACGATGAATTAATCGAGTTTAACGCGGTTTGATTTGAACGATAAAGGTTAAGGCCTTGACCGCCAGTTCACTGAGCAGGTAGGGCTTGGCAATCAGATCCGTACCTCCGCTCAGGTTCGACTGAGCACGGCTCTGAAAATCGGACAGGACGGTCACGAAAACAACGGGCGTGTCCTTGTTTGTTGGCATGGTCCGCAATTCCTGGCACAATTCGAATCCCGTAATACCCGGCATGTCCACATCCAGGAAAATCAAGTCAAAGCGATTTTCGAGCAGGAGTTTCAGCGCCACCTCCGGATCCTCTACACTGACGGCCTTCAGACGCGCCTTGGCCAGGGCATTACAGAGTGTCCGCCGCGAAATGGGTTCGTCATCCACGGCCATGATCAATGTTGAGGATGGAAACTCGACTTGAGCGTAGGGTGCCTCCCCCAACATCCGCACCAGACAATCCACCGTGTTCGCAATAGTGCCCAAGGTGGAAAATGTAATCTCCCTCGGTTTATCGTGGAGTTCCTGGAGCATAATCTCAAATGCACTCGCGAGGTGGGAGATTCGCTGAAAACCGGTCATTCCTGCGTAGCTGGCCAAGAAATGAATCTGCCGGGTCAACTCCTCCAACAGCGGCAATCGTGATGTGTCAGCGGACTTGAGGACGGCTTGCAGCTGATGGCGCATGTCCGTCTGGATTTGAGGAGAGCGCTCCTTGAATTGCCTTCGAATCTCAGACGGAAGGGCCGTATCAATATCCAACAATGACGCCGCAGCGGCCTCTTTGACCGCCGCGGAGGTGGATGCTCCTCCCTGGCCCGGCGGGGCCGGCGTCGTTGCCGGCGGCGGTGTGGGTGACAAAAGCTCGTTGATAATGTCAAGCATCACTTTGGGTGAAGAGTTCAACTTGGATACACACTGGTTGGCACCCGCGTCCCTAGCCTCCTGAAACATATCGCCGTCGTATCCATTGGAGACGACGACAATGGGAAGCGACTTCCATTCGGGCTGGGAACGCATTTGTCTAATGATCTCCAGTCCTCCCATTTTTGGGAGAATCAGGTCCAGTTGAACAAGATCAGGTTTGAAAGTCTTCAGTTTCTTCAGCCCCTCTTCTCCATCAAGCGCCACATCGACGGTGTATCCCGCGAGCTCTATTTTGTTGCTGTAAATGGCCGCAATGACCAGGTCGTCCTCGATGATCAGAACCTTTTTCATGGGTTACCCTCGGTCGTAGGATATAAACTTTTCGCACAATGCCAAGCACCCCTGGTTCGCCCGGGGCATCCCTGAGGAGTGCCCGGATGCCCCATTGAGCCCCCGAAGTTCCCTCAGTTCGCGCCCACATACCCTCCGTCTACGACATGCTCCCCTCAAATCGCGGTGGAACCTCTCACTCGAGGCAGTAAAAAGTCACATTCGCGCAGAGCTCTTCTTGATTTGCACGATGAAAGTGAGCGCTTTGACAGCCAATTCTGCCAAGAGAAAAGGCTTGGCGATAAGATCGGTCCCTCCGCTGGATTCGGATTGGAAGCGGCCTTCGAAATCAGACATAACAGTAACAAAGACAACGGGTGTTTCTTTATGCTTCGGCATCTTGCGTAGTTCTTTGCACAATTCGAACCCCGTCATTCCCGGCATTTGGGCATCCAGGAAGATCAAGTCAAAGGGGTTTTCCGCAAGCAGCTTTAAGGCCAGCTCAGGTGCGTCTACGGTGACCGCCTTCAGATCGACCTTGCCCAGGGCACAGGCAACGGCCCAACGCGAGATCGGCTCGTCGTCCACCGCCAGGATCAGGCTGGATGGAAGGAATTCACTCTGGGCGCCCCCCGTCTCCTTGAGAAGAAACACCAGGCACTCTACCGCTTGAGCAACCGTGCATAAGGTGGAAGGGGTGACTTCGTTCGGTTTGTTGTGGAGTTCTTGGAGCATCACTTCGAAGGCATTGGCCAGATGCGAAATCCTGTAAAAGCCGGTCATTCCTGCGTAGCTCGCCAGGAAGTGAACGGGGCGAGAGAGTTGATCCAAAAGAGGCACTCGTGCGGGGTTACTTAGGCACCTGCGGACGGCCTGCAATCGCTGAACCAAATCAGCCTGAATCCGCGGAGAGCGCCGCACAAACTGCTGCCTGATTTCCGAAGGGAGCGTCGTTTCCATGTCCAACATCTGTGCGGCGAATGCCTTTTGTGCCGTTTCGGTCGTAGAGACCGTAACGGCTGCCCCCTTTTGTTGCTCGAGAGGCTCCGCAAAGGCCTCCTCAGTACCCAGAAGTTGACCGATACTGTCGAGGATCACGTCGGGCGAGGAGTTCAGTTTGGAGACGCACCGGTTGGCGCCCCCTTCCCAGGCCTTTCTAAACATGTCGATGTCGTATCCGTTTGCGACGACCACGATTGGCAGGGATTTCCATTCCGGGTGGCTACGAATATGCTTGATAATCTCGAGTCCGTTCACCTTGGGGAGCATGAGATCCAGTTGAACAAGATCAGGTTTGAAAAGGCTCAGTTTCTCCAACCCCTCTTCACCATCAAGGGCAATCTCGACGAGGTATCCTGCCTGTTCAATCTTGCTTCGATAAATGGCTGCGATGACGAGGTCGTCTTCAATGATCAAAATCTTCTTCATAGATCCTTCCCCACTGGCTGGATGGAGACTCCTTGAGCATGAGTCGCCAGCAACCCACGCATTTGTTCCATTTCCCGGTGAGCTTGGTCGAGCCAATGCTTTGCACCGGACAACTGCCCTTCGCGCCCCTGGCACTCCAATTCTCTCAAAGATTTTACAATTGCTTTCATGCCGCAGGTTAAGCTTGAGCCGACCAGCTTATGGGCCAACCGATTGACCTCTTGTGCAGACCCCGCTTTGAGAGCTGCTACCAGGGCTTGGATGATCTCCTCTGCCTGCCGGAAGTAGAGATCAACCATCTCCTGCACCCGTTCGGGATCCCTCCCGCATATCTCTTGCAGTCGATCGATGTCGACCGCCGGTTCTTCCGGGATGGCCGCCGGCAGCGGCTGATCCGGTTGGAGTTGCGACTTGACCCCCACAGCCGGGGCGTCCTCGGTGACTTCCGAAGGGGTGCAACGCTCCAACATTCTGCGCAATTCGTCCAGTCGAACCGGTTTACTAAGATAGTGATTCATGCCTGAGGCAAGGCACTTTTCACGGTCTCCGACCATGGCATGGGCGGTCATAGCGATGATGAACGCTGGTCTTTTCTGCTTTTCTTGCTCGTACACCCGTACTTGACGTGTTGCTTCATAACCATCCATCTCTGGCATCTGACAGTCCATCAGGATGACGTCATACGGGATGCGCCCGATGGCCTCCAGTACCTCCAGCCCGTTCGCGACCGCATCAGCACTATAGCCCAACTTCCGCAACTGTCCCAAGGTCACCTTTTGGTTGAGCAGGTTGTCTTCGGCCAAAAGGACACGCAACTTCCGGACCGGACGGCGCTCTGAACCAGGGGCCGAAGTGACAGGGGAACTTTTTGGCGGCGTCTGGGGCATAACCAACGTCAAGCAGTCGAAGAGCCGAGCCTGTTTGACCGGTCTTGTCAGGCAGGCGTCAATGCCGGCTGCCGTCATCTGTCCCGGGTCAAGGGACTGCCCCATGGAGGCAAGAAGGACCAGCCGGGTCTTGGCGATGGCAGGATCCGCCTTGAGGGTGCGTGCCATGAGCATGCCATCCATTTCCAGCAGTTGCTGATCCAGGATCACCAGGTCAAAAGGATCGGCGGCTGACGCCTCTCGTAACATGCGCAATGCCTCCTCAGCGTTGGCAGCGCTCTTGCTGCGCATTTTCAAAGTTTCGGTCTGGTGTTCCAGATCGAAGCGATTCGTGGAATTTTCATCTACAATCAACACCCGCCGATTCACAAGATTACTTTTTGCGGTTCCTGCCGAGGCGAGGGCAGGCGGCTGTTTCTCCAGCTGGACAGTAAACCAGAACGTTGACCCTTCCCCTGCCTTGCTCTCGACACCAATTTGGCCGCTCATCATTTCCACCAGTTGCTTCGAGACAGCCAAACCGAGCCCGGTCCCCCCATACTTGCGAGTAGTGGAATTATCGGCCTGGCTAAAAGCCTTGAATAGTCGCCCCTGAGCTTCCGGCGAGATCCCAATGCCGGTGTCCTTGACCTCAAAGCGCAACATGACATGGGTCGGCTTTTCGTCCTCCTTGGCCACGCGCACCGTGACCTCGCCCCCCTCAGTAAATTTGACCGCGTTGCTGACCAAATTCGTGAGAATCTGTCGCAAACGGCCAGGATCTCCGCGCAGCTGCGTTGGCACCTCCGGGGGGACAATCCCCGCCAACGCGATTTTTTTTGCCTGAGCAGATTCATTCACCAGCGCGAGGGCATCCTGCACCGCTTCTCGCAGATCAAAGTCGAGGATTTCAAAGGTAAGTTTCTTGGCATCGATTTTGGAGAAATCCAGGATATCGTTGATCAGAGCGAGCATCGACTCTCCACAGGTGCGGAGCGTCTCAGCATATTCCCGCTGCACCGCGGTCAGTTCGGTATCCAGGAGTAAATTTGTCATTCCGATGACGCCGTTCATCGGGGTGCGAATCTCATGGCTCATGTTTGCCAGAAATTGGGTCCGGGCTCGCGTAGCGGCTTCGGCAGCCTCCTTCGCCAGGCGTAGTTCCTCTTCGGCCTGAATCCGCTCCGTCATATCCCGGCCAATGCCCTCAATCGCAACCGGGTTCCCGTCGGGACCTCGAACGAGACGAATATTCTCTTCCACCAGGAGTGAGGTGCCGTCCCTTTTCTTGAACCGCATGCGATAGTTCCGAACAAATCCTGATCCCGCCAGCGCCCGTTTGAGCCGCTCTCGTTCTCTCGGTATGGCGCCCACGGTCTGCCCGAGATCCTTACCCAGTAAATCCCGCTCACTTTCATAACCCAGCATTTTGACAGCGCTGGGATTGGCCAGCGTCACAGCCCCATCCACAGTGGCCACCAGAACATAATCCTGCATATTTTCAATGATGTTTCGGAACTTCTCTTCACTCTCACGCAGCGCATCCTCCATGTGCTTGCGTTCAGTGACGTCGGTCATGAATGCGAGCGTCGCGGGTCCCTCCCCGAGTTGAACGCGGTTGGCCGCGAGAAACATGGGAAATTGCGAGCCATCCCTGCGCTGGCCGACGGTCTCATACTCATTCGGGACCGGCACACCTAGCGCGCGGCGTCGCATGCGGCTCGCGATCTCATCCCGACATTGGGGCGCGTACATTTCCAACACCGGCTGATCGCGCAGTTGCTCCTCGCTCTGAAATCCGAACATCCGCAGGAACGCGGAGTTCGCATAAAAGATCTGTTCCCCCCGAGTCACGCTGATGGCAACGGGCGCATTCTCAATGAGAGACCGGAAACGGGCTTCACTCACCCGCAGCGCCTCTTCCATTCGCTTCCGCTCCGTGATCTCGTTGACCACGCCGATAAAATAGAGAGGTTTGCGGTGTTCATCCCGAATGACAGAAACCGCCGCATCGATCCAGATACAGCAATTATCTTTAGTGATGTATTGGTTTTCCATCCGGTACTGATCCCGCTCATCTTGCAACAGTTCTGACAACAAGGCGCGCTCGGTCTCGACAAAATCCGGGTGGGTCAACTGGGCAATATTCATCCCAATCAGCTCTTGCCCCGAGTAGCGAACGAGTTCCTGGAACGCTTTGTTGGTGTAGAGGAGGTTGCCCTCCCGATCACCAAAGGATATACCAGTATTGCTGCTCTCAAAGATGCCCCGAAACCGAGCCTCGCTCTCTCGCAGGGCGCTAATCAGGTTCTTGAGCTTCGCGGCTTGCTCCGCTGGTCCAACTGTCACCGTGTTTGGTTTCCCCAGTTCCTGCATTTAATACGCCACCCCCTCTTGTCTTCGTGCCCAGCTTCTCATCTCATGAGCCCTCCGTGTGAAGTGGCCGTACTCACCCGTCATCCTCAGGCTTTGTACCTTGGAAACTTCGATTGAATCGTGATGCTGTAACGAACAACTCTTGGTCACGCAAGGACAACATCTGACAGATGTTATTCCTCTCGTGCGTGAAGAACGCATCACGGCCTCGACCGGGTCAGGATTCTGCGCGGAGGTGGCCAACGACCATTCTTTGATTTTCCAACAATCCTGCAACCTTGCGCTCCAACCTGGATTGACACCCTCGTCATCAAGATTCACACTCGGGGCCGCGGGTTCTAACGGTGTCGACCCGTGCGACCCGGTAGGAATATAGGATGAGGTCGCGGTCTAACTTGATTTGACCCCTCCCACCACCCTTTCCACCTAACGTATCGCCCTTTTTTTGAATAGCTTTAGCAATTTCTTCTGGGCCTGTAATCCGACAAGCAGCGCAGGATAAACTGACTGCCCAGCGAGGAGAGGAACCGGTTTGTGGTTTTATCAAAGGCGAGCAACTGGGCAAAGGGGGGGGGGTCAGTCTTGCTAACTAAGTTCCAGTATCAGAGAAGCAGGAGAAATGGAGCTGTCATCCCTATGCAAAGGGAGTGATGAAACCCAAAAGTTCGGGCTTAAGCTCCTCTCGCCAGATGTGCACTCAACACCATCTCCAAACAAAAAAGCCATTCCTGTTGAATGGCTTCCGGTCGCGCTTAAAATAAGTTGAAAAATGGTGCGGAAGGTGGGACTTGAACCCACATGCCTCACGGCGCCACCCCCTCAAGATGGTGCGTCTGCCAATTCCGCCACTTCCGCGTTCTAGCCTCGGCAAAGATCAAACTGAACTGGATCTCCGATTTTCATCCCAGCGATGAGCAATCGGGAGGGACTGTATATTTCCGATTACTTCTTTACAGGCTGTGCCGGCGCCGGCTTTTCAGTCGTCGATTTCCCGGGCTGAGATGCTCCCGATTTTCCCTGGTTTGGTGTAGAGGCCGGCGCGTTACCGCCCGGTTTTGTACTCGCCGTTGGGGGAGCTGCTGATTGCGGCTGAGGTGTCACGGGTGTCGGCGTGGCCGGAGGCGAGAGGGGGATCGACTGTTGAGAGGCCGGGGCGCTTCCCCCCTCCAACACAGACCCAGTGCTTCGCCGTGAAGCCATGATCGCCAGCGTCACTGAAGTGACCATGAAGACGATGGCCGAGGCCGTTGTTAACTTAGAGAGTAGTGTGGCCGCACCCCGGGGTCCAAAGGCCGTCTGGCTGCCCCCACCTCCGAAGGCCCCCGCCAAGTCTGCACTCTTCCCGCTCTGCAGCAGCACAACCAGAATCATGATGACTGACGCCAAAATGTGAATTGTAGTAACAATTGCAAGCATGAAAACGCCTTTCCCTTGAAATGTTCTCTACCCCCTAAAAATTGATTATGGCGGCAAATGAATCAGCCTTTAGACTGGCCCCACCCACCAACGCTCCATCAATCTCGGGTTGGGCCATCAGACCCTGGATATTATCAGGCTTGACACTGCCCCCGTAAAGAATCCGGAGAGCCGCGGCACTGGATGCAGAAAACAACTTCCCGATCGTCGCTCGAATCAGACGATGGGTTTCAGCCGCTAGTTCCGGTGTTGCGGTGCGCCCTGTGCCAATCGCCCACACCGGCTCGTAAGCCATAATAATATGAGAAAGCTGCAGCTCTGTCAACGTGCTGAGCCCCCATGTCGTTTGCTCCCCCAGTACTTTTTCCGTTTGATTCTGTTCGCGCTCAGCCAATGATTCGCCGATGCAGACGATCGGGGTGAGTGAGGCCCGCAGGGCCGCGAAGATTTTCTTGTTGACCGTCTCGTTGGTTTCCCCGAAGAACTGACGACGCTCTGAATGCCCAATGATCACGTGGCTCGCTCCCGCGTCTCGAATCATTCCGCAGGAGACCTCACCGGTGAACGCTCCTTCCTTCTCCCAATGACAGTCCTGGGCGGAGACGCGGACATTCGTTCCCTTCAGGCGTTGGGCCACATTCGACAGCGCGTTGAATGGCGGAGCCACGATCACTTCACAGTGCGTGGAGGATTTGACGAGCGGAACCAGGGCATCCACAAAAGTGATCGATTCCTCAATCGTTTTGAACATTTTCCAGTTGCCGGCAATCACAGGTGTTCGCATAAGAATTAAGGTCTCGTTTCAACGTCTAGAGTCTCATCGTGAACCCGCGGATGGAAATTTCCAGGGCGCCTGGCTGGAGAACTTCACTTCGCTTCCAGTGCCGCTACACCCGGCAACACAAGTCCGGACAGGAATTCAAGCGAGGCCCCGCCACCCGTTGAAATGTGGGTGATCTTATCGGCCACTCCCGAGCGTTTCACGGCGGACACCGAATCACCCCCGCCAATCACGGTAATGCCTCGACACTCCGCCAGGGCATGCGCGATCTCCATCGTCCCCTTGGCGAAGGGCTTTTTTTCGAAGATGCCCATCGGGCCGTTCCAGAAGACCGTTCGGGCTCCTCGGATCCTATCGCGGAACAGTTCGACCGTCTTGGGCCCAATATCGACCCCCATCCATCCCGCAGGCGTTTGATCCACGGCGGCGAGTCTTGTCTCGGCACCGTCCTCCAACCCGCTCGCCACGAGATGATCCACCGGGAGGAGAAAGGCCACTTGACGGCTTGCAGCCAGATCCAGAAGCTCTTTGGCCAGGTCTGCTTTGTCAGGTTCGACCAACGACTTCCCCACCTCAATCCCTTTCGCCAGGAAGAACGTATAAGCCATCGCGCCGCCGATCAGCAATGCGTTCACGCGATTCAAGAGACTTCGGATGATTTCAATCTTGTCGGATACCTTGGCGCCCCCCAGGATGGCGACAAAAGGGGGCTCCGGGTTGGAGACCAGCTTCCCCAGGTATTCCAACTCGCGCTGCATCAAGAATCCCGCCGCCGCCTCGCGGCAAAACGGAATCATTCCGACCGTCGAAGCATGCGCCCGATGTGCCGTGCCAAACGCATCGTTGACATAGATCTCACAAAGTTTCGCGAGCTGCCCCGCATAGGTCGGATCGTTCGCCTCCTCTCCCTTGTGGAATCGCAGGTTTTCAAGAAGACAGAGGTCGCCATCCTTCAATCCCTCGACCATGGATTCCACCTCATGACCGATGGAATCCCCTGCAAAACGGACACTGCTGGAAATGAGTTCCCCCAACCGTGCCGCAACAGGACGAAGCGAATACTTCGGATTGGCGGCTCCCTTGGGGCGGCCGAGATGAGAGGCAAGGATGATCCTGGCCCCCTGATCATGGGCGAATTGAATGGTCGGCAGAGAGGCCCGGATCCGGGTGTCATCGGAAACCGCAAGCTTATCATCCAGGGGGACAGTGAAGTCAACCCGGATAAATACCCTCTTCCCTTTTAGCGGAACCTCTCGAATTGATTTGATGGACATCGTATGGCATCCCAAACAAAACAAATTATCGATTGCTGCCCGGCTGGAATGACCCCGCTGTTCGAAAAGCAGTGCCGGACTTTCGACCGCCTTGAGTGCATAGTGCACCGCCGGGACGGACAGAATCAGAGTCTTTTCTTATGTGAGACCTAGGCCCGTCCCGCCATAAATCGGATCATGTCACGAACCCGGCAACTGTATCCCCACTCATTGTCGTACCAGGACATGAGGTGGACGAGTCGGTCTCCCACCATCTTGGTATACGCCGCATCGAGGATCGAGGAGTGGGGGTTCGCCCGGAAATCAACAGAGACCAGTTCGGCCTCGCTGTACTGGAGAATGCCTTTCATCGGTCCTTCCGCAGCGGCCTTCATCGCAGCATTCACCTCGGTCGCGGTGGCCCCCTTCTCCAATTCGCAGACGAGGTCGATGACCGACACATTAGGAGTCGGCACCCGCATGGCAATGCCATCCAGCTTGCCCTTGAGATCAGGAATAACCACGCCGATGGCCTTGGCTGCTCCTGTCGATGTGGGAATAATGGAGACCGCGGCGGCGCGGGCGCGCCGCAGGTCCTTGTGTGGAAAATCCAGCGTGACCTGATCGTTGGTGTAAGAGTGAATGGTGATCATGAAGCCACTGGTGACCTTAAAGTGATCATTCAGGATCTTGGCAACAGGCGCAAGGCAGTTTGTCGTACAGGAGGCATTGGAAACCACGTGGTGCTTCTGCGGGTCGTAAGTCTTTTCATTTACTCCCAACACAATGGTGTGGTCGACATTTGTCCCCGGCGCGGTGACAATGACCTTGCTGACAGTACCGCGGATGTGCTTGCGGGCATCTTCACCCTTCGTGAACTTTCCCGTGGACTCGATCACGATCTGTGCCCCGAACTTCGTCCAGTCGATGGCCTCAGGATTTTTTTCCTTGAGCACTCGAATGGACTTGCCATTGACGATGATGCAGTCGTCGCCATGTCCAATTTCGGCAGGACAAATGCCCAGCAGGGAATCATATTTCAAAAGGTGTGCCAGTGTCTTCGGATCGGTCAAATCGTTGACAGCGACAAAATCAATTTCATGATCGTCCAGCGCCGCCCGCAGGAGATTTCGGCCAATTCGCCCAAAACCATTAATCGCAACTTTTATCGACATAAAGGAATTCCTCCAGATGAACATTGATGATGGCTGAGCGCCCGAATCACCAGGCGGCTCGCATGTAGAGCGACTTCACGAGAGATAATGACCAAAAAAAGAATTGAGTTTACTTGGCGGTCCAAAACAATGTCAACTAGTTAAACACCGGATGTCGAGACTCTTTGATAATGTCCTCGCTTGGACTCTTTAGAAATGTCCCCTAGAGTAGCGCCTCCGAG
>JBAVHJ010000516.1:0-16994 GCA_049685715.1 Terriglobia bacterium
ACCACAACAAACTGCCTTTTAACAGGAGCCAGAACGGTGGCTTTGGAACCAATACCATCAGCACCCACGAGCACAACGGGCACCACGGGGCGGAAAACGATGGCTTCACAGGCGCCTATTTCTTCCCAGGCCAGTTCTATGACTACCACTGGCCGGTTGTGTTGGCCGGTTGGACCTCTATCAACACGGGGGCCACGGATCCCAAAGCCAGCACACCTGACGGCAGCGGCGGTCTCATCAAGGTCCCGGGCGATTGGCACGAGACCATGAGCACCCACTGGTTCCACGATCACATGTTCAGCTTTACATCTCAGAACGTGTACAAGGGGAACGCCGCGATGTTCAACATCTACAGCGGCCTGGATCGTGGCAACGAGGGAATTAATGACGGCGTGAACCTGCGCCTGCCCAGCGGCACGTCCAAAGACTGGGGAAATCTCGATTACGACGTGAACTTGTTGCTGTCCGACAAGGCCTGGGATGCAGCCGGACAATTGTACTTCGATATCTTCGATTTCGACGGGTTCCTGGGCGATGTGATGACTGTGAACCTGCTCTACAAGCCTTACTTCGAAGTGGAGCGTCGGAAGTACCGTTTCCGCATCCTCAACGCCAGTGTTTCCCGCTTCTTCAAAGTGTGCCTGAGCGACGGCTCTGTGATGATTCAGATCGCGAACGATGGGAACTTGTTCCCGCAGCCTGTGCCACTCACTCAGTTGGATGAGCAGGGCATCGCCGAGCGGTATGACATCGTCATCGACTTCTCCCGGTACAACATCGGGCAGAAGGTCTGGATGGTGAACCTGTGCGAGCACCAGAACGGGAAGAAGCCGTCAGCGGATCTCTCGCTGTCGGATGCTTTGGCTGGCAAGTCCGCCGATCCTTGCGTCGGCAAGTTCCTGGAGTTCCGCATCGTCCGGAATCCAGCGGTGGCCGATCAAAGTCAAGTGCCTGCCACCATGATTCCGAACCCCGACCTGTCGAAAATCCCTGTGGCACGCGAGCGGGTTTTTAATTTCGGCAGTGGCGGCTCGCAGACAACCCTCGATCCCGTCTCGTCATTCTTTGGTCCCTGGGGAATCAAAACGGATAATCAGGGGCCAACGCTCAACGCGGACTTCGGACGGGTCTCGGCAGCGCCCAGATTTGGAACTCGTGAAATCTGGACTTTGCAAAACGGTGGCGGTGGCTGGGATCACCCCATCCACATCCACTTTGAAGAAGGCCAGATCCTCGCCCGCAACGGTAGCCCCAGCAATGTGCCGGCGTGGGAGAGGGGACGCAAAGACGTCTATCGCCTGCGTCCAGGTGGAAGTGTCACCCTCACGATGCAGTTCCGCGATTGGGGTGGAATGTTCATGGAGCACTGCCACAACACCGTACACGAAGACAACGCCATGCTGTTGCGGTGGGAAATCGATGACTCGGGCGGCGCATTCCTCAGACCGCTCCCGACCCCGATCCCGAAGCCGCAGGGTGTGACGTTCGTCCAACCGGACGACATTCTCCCGACCGCTTTCTAAGGGAGGGCGTGCGGAGCGATACAACAAGCTGGCGGGCCGTGCTAGCTGGCGGCTCGCCAGCCTTTTCTAAGTATCACCGGCGAAGCAGGACGAAGCATGAAGTGTTGAGAAGCGGCTCTCGGTTTTCCCAGGATTAGGACTGAGAGTGCGTCATGCAGGACTGGAATTCGTTGGCGAGTTTGCATGCGGGATGGCCCGACATGCAAAACCAGAATCAGAGGACGTAACAAAGTCCCGCTTTGCGGGATCTAAACGGTTCCGCCGGCCGTTGACCCACCGAAATTGAAAAGAGCCAAATTGGAGGAGGATGCGGCCATGAGCCACAAGCTTACAAGACTGTTGATGCTGGGCGTGTTGCTTTTCAGCATGCCTTTGTTAGTCCAACCCGATAGCACAACCTCGGGGCGAACGGTTTTAGAGAAAAAGGATCTTCTTTACACTTGCCCGATGCATCCGGAAGTCAAGTCAAAGACTCCCGGCACTTGCGCAAAGTGCGGGATGGCCCTTACGAAGAAAGACCATACCCACGCCTTCGTCGTTGGCAACGAGTCGAACTGGGGCAAAAACTACTTTCCAAACCTTACGCTGATTACGCAGGATGGGAAGCGCGTTCGCTTTTATGACGACCTGCTCAAGGGCAAGCTCGTAGCCATCAACCTCATTTACACCAGCTGTCGGGATCTCTGCCCGCTTGAGACCGCGAAGCTGGCCCAGGTGCAGAAATTACTGGGGGATCGCGTTGGAAAAGATATCTTCTTCTATTCAATCAGCATTGATCCCAAGCATGACAAGCCGGAAGTACTCAAGGCCTATGCCAAGAAATACAATGCCGGCCCCGGCTGGTTTTTCCTCACCGGCAAGCCCGAAGACATTGAATTGATCAGCAAGAAGCTGGGATTGTATTCCGAGCCCGATCCGTCGAACCGTGACGGACACACTCCCAGCCTTATGATTGGCAACGTTCCGGCCGGACAATGGATGAAAAACGGCGCCCTCGACAACCCCAAATTCATTGCCCTGATGATTGGTCAATTCATGGACAGCTTTAGAAACGATAGCGGGCAGGTTGCAAAGAGCTACACCGAGGCACCCACCCTCAACCTCAGCAAGGGGAAGTACCTTTTCTCGACACGGTGTGCTCCCTGCCACACCATCGGCAAGGGCGTCGGTGTGGGGCCCGACCTGCTGGGGGTGACGCGCGTGCGCGAGCGAGCCTGGCTGTCGCGCTTTATCACAAAACCGGACGAAATGCTGGCGAAGAAGGACCCCCTCGCCATTTCCCTCTTCAAGAAATACAACGAGGTCCAGATGCCCAACCTGCGCCTGGCCGATGCCGACGCGGAAACCCTGATCGATTACTTGGAAGAGCAAACCGCCGCATCCCCGAGTGCAAGCCACTCGACGGGAAGTAACGTCGTCTACGCGAAGTCACACTGGGGTGCAAAGGCGAAGTAAACCATCGCGACCTGGAAAATGCGATCCCTGCAGGCGGGGAGCAGGTTCTTCGCTTGCTGCCCTCCTCAGGTTGGCTGTTTGGGTTATTGTCGACAGAAATTTTGCGGTCAGTTCCTGGCGAGCGATATTGCGATTCTCAGTTGCGTTGTGGTGCTTGGCACACATGAGCGCTATCGGTCCCGCGCGGCTGATTGGGCTTTAGGCTTTGTTTGGGCTTTGGATTTTGGGTTTTGTTTGGACTTTGGAATTTGGACTTTGGAATTTGCTTCTTTATAGCCTCTTGGCAACTCTCCTTTCCCGGTGCCTTGGCCTGGTTTGTTTATCCCCTTCGGAGTTCGATTCATAGACGCCTGCAGGTATCATTATTGAGCGCCCTTCGCGTCTGACCCCTCTATTGATCTTTCTATTGTTCATAATGCATCACTCCTGGCGCAATTCACCCTTGACGTCTAAACAAGTGGAGGGAGTTTTGCCTCAACCAGAAATCCTGTGCGCGCGGACGACAAATCTCTTGGGTGCAGGGCCAACCAAATAGAAAGGATAACAAGTCACGAGGGTCAGAGTGGCGTCAGAGGATTCGTCCAGAACGGAAACGTTATCGGGGCTGACCACCGCGGTAAAGTCGACACGATACAGGAAGGAGCCCTCCAACGTCGTCAATGTGATCTCATCATCCTTGGTGACCTTGCGCAACTCTCTGAAGAACGTGTCCCGGTGCCCCGTGATCACAACGTTCCCTTGCTGACCGGGTAGCGGAGTACCTGGAATGTGCCCGACTGCCCTTCGCAATGTCCTTCTGTCGGTGCCTTCCAGGATCATCGCCGCAAGGCCGATGGAGTTGATCTCAATTCGACCCAACGGAGAGCCTGTGTAAACAGCCATGCCGGGGCTCACGGCTCTCACGCCGTTCGCTTCCACCAGGGGAGCCACAAGAGGCGATGGCGGAGGGTTCTTATCGCCATCCGTGGACATCTTCAAACCCTTCGAGGCTTGCTCGAATAGCCACGTTTCGTGAGACTGATACATCCTCGTATCGATCAACACGTAGCCGACGTAAGCCAACAGAATAGCGCCGATGGCAAGAAAGAGGTTTCGGCTCCAATGGAGGATCGATCGGCCTCGTTTGGGACGAGAATTCTGCCCTCTGATTCTGAGGATCATGGTTTGTTGCTCAGCTTGGCCGGCGCGGGTTGAGGTTTGTTAGGCGCAAAGTATCCAGGACGAGTTCGAACGATGAGGCGTCCACTACCCGCCGCCACAGCCTTCACCGCGACGACCCGATAATTTCCATCCCGCTTTTCATTTGTTGATGCATAAGCGATGGTGTATTGATTACGAATATCATGCGCGATTTGCTCACAAATGGGGACCACGTCCTTTAACCTGTCCGGCAAAAAGGCCTTTCCCCCCGTGGCCTTTGCAAACCGACGAAGGACATAGGGGTTCTTGTCGGGATCTTCCGGCTCAAAGAGACCCAGCGTATAGATGATGACGTCGGACTTCATCGCCAATGCCATGACCTGGTCCAGGGTGTGCTTGCTGGCGTTATCGCCCCCATCGCTGACCACGATGAGCACCTTCTTGTCCCGATTACCTTTCTTCATGTGCTCGATCGCAGCCGACATCGCGTCATAGAGCGCCGTCTCGCCTCTTGAGGCAATTCGGGAGAGGGCAATCTCCAGCTGCGCCGGTTGGTCCGTGAACGCCGTGTCGGCTGGAAGACCAAAGGAAACGTGTTCGTTGAAATTGATCACGAACATCTGGTCCTCCGGGTTACTGGACTTTGCGAATGCCAGGGCGGCGGCAATAACTTCAGCGCGCTTCGGCCCCATACTTCCACTGTTGTCGACAACCAGGCCGACCGTGACCGGAATATCCTGGTGGGTGAAATACGTGATGTGTTGGAGGACCCCGTCCTCGTAGACCTGAAAGTCGTCTTTGCCCAGTCCGGAAACAAGAACACCTTTGTGGTTCTGAAGGGATGCGCGCAGGATCACCATTTCAACGTCCATCCGAATCGTGTAGGGGTCGGTCTGGCGGCTCTCTGCCGGTGGGCCTTCTTGAGGACAAACAACGCGGGACATAAAAATCAGGAAGAACAGTGCGACCAGACACCGGCGAGTGGTCATACCATCCCTCTTGGGGCGTGCTCCAATTTTGAATAATCCCACGGCCCTCAACTTCCACTCCCCTGGAAAGGCGAACTGTTACTCGAGTGAAGAGACTTTATCGGCCACCCATCTGCCTTTCAGTTGAATGGCGCCACTCGCAAGCGCTTGCGCTCCGCGCCCCAGGAGACTGCCACCCCGTTTGAGGACGAGGCACAGCACATAGGTGCCAAAGAGTAGCGTTACAACGAACAAAGCTGAAAGCAAGCAAACGGCACATTCACCAAGAGTGAGCATAGCTTTAAATCTTTGTCATCGTATCAAGTTGTTCGGCTGACTAGTTTTGGATCTGTCCCTGGTTATAAAGGCTGTCCCGTTGCAGGTTGATCTCTAACCCATCCAGTCCGTTGATGAGATCGGAACGGTGGTTCAAGAGCCCGTGTTCGGGCGATGGCAGGCTCTATCGCCCGCCAAGGGAGGTCGTACCCGCGTATCAACCTCCCCCCCACAATCTCCCGGAGTCCCGACGACTTCTCTCCGCGTTAAGAAGGTGCTCCCGAAGTGTCCTCAGGGACCCCGGCACGTGGCCTACTCAAACACAGACCTGCCTGACTTAAGCAGCTCGCTTTGAAATAACCAGGAGAGCAAGGCCTGCGCCCAGCGACAGCAGCCCAATCAGTCCCGCTAGCGGCAATAAACTGGCCGTTTGGGGCAAGCTCTTCGCGGCTACCACTACCGGCTCGGGCTCGACCGCCTTAGCTACTTCTACCGGCGGGGGCTCAACCACCTTAGCTACTTCAACCACTTCTCCTGTAGGTGCAACAGCAATGACCGGCGCCGTCTTCAAAGCCTCGATGGGCGCGGTTTCCAGTTCGATCGGCGTCGCGAGAATGGGCTGATTTGTTATCTTCGCCAGTTCAAGGGCCCTTGCCTTGGGGTATACAAATTCCTCGCCCCATTGACGCCCCGGATAAAACCACGCCCGGATGGCTTCCGGCTGCCCTTCCGCCCTCTCCTTAAACGTCATGACCGTCTTGTCGGTTTCTTTCAAACGGTAATTGGGGATGGCGAGGATGGTTGTCAACACAGTTTTCTCATCTTCGCTGAAGATCTGGACGATGTGGCGGTCCGACAGTGAATCGAAGATCTTGAAGACATAGGTGCCCGCCGGCAATAGGTGAGCGCCCACACCCGGAACTTCGATTGGCCCGCTGAAGGTCACAACGGTCTTCCGGTTCCACGCATCGGCCCTCGCACTGGTGGAGAGAAACATTAGAACCAGACTTACGCAGAAGATCATCGCTATGGCTGTGTAAAGAGTTGACTTTTTCATTGGTATTTCCTCTGTCTTTCTCGGGGAGATCGGTTCTGCCCCGTTGCGAACATGATCGGATTACTTGTCAAATGAACCTACGAGACATCACACCTACTGGAAACTTTTGTCCCCCCTTCGCCGCGCAACCGGCTCTTTGCAAAGCCGGCTCGAAGACTCGACGTTGTCTTAAGATGAATCAAGAGTCGCCTCGATAACTTTCCCCTCGCCCGCCATCGGTTTGAAGGTGTGGACCGGAAAATTCGAGAGATCTTCTCGACTTGAACCCGCCGAGTTCCCAGGACCACTCTTGCCAGGCTACCCGCGCGCTCAATCGGGTTGCGCAGTTTGCACCCGCGTTCCCCGTTTGACCCCACAGGCTGAATAAGAGCGCTCGCGTTCCCCGTGGAAAAATGAGAGCGATGGCGCCTCGGAAATCCTTCTCGCTTCGAAACAGCGGGAGGACTTCCTGCTCAAGGGTCCCGGTCAGCTTCATGTCACAACCGGGATTCACATTGATAAGAGCTGCTCGAGCCAACACGCCACTCCTCCATTTCTGACACCTGCTTCCCAGCCAAATCTGGCTGGGAACTTCAAGCACACTTCTTATACCCCGAAGGTGATTCGCGTGTCAGTTCAGTCCTGCTCATGGGTCTGGTCAAGATTGCTCAGGCCATTTAAAGAAGGGAACTTCCGATTGGGAGGGCACGAGTTGGTGAGGGAGCCAGAATCCTACCTTTTGCATCTGTGCCCGAGTCCGAAAGCCGGAGTGTAGGAACTAGTGAAGACGAGACGCCCATCAGCAGCCATGTTGGGGGTCAGCATCGCTCTCCGATGACTTCGATGATTGCAGCATTGGCCGGGTTCTCAATCCGGTGATTCAGGTCGCGCTTTTCCTCGTGGCAAAATGTCTCACCATCGCTGATCGGGAATTGAAAGTCGCGTGTGTTCGGTTGGTCGACGATCGGGCAGTAGATTTCGTTGACGATGCCGTGGCTGAGGGTGAACTAGAGCCGGCAGCTGGTGTGATAGGCGGTGCCGAGACCTTCTTTGGCGCTGGACGTCCAATGCGGTTCGATTCCTGGCGCGCCGAATGCGACGGAGTGTTCAGTTGGATTCATATCAGGATGTCAAACGCTTCCGCGGGCATCCCGGGCAGCCCGCGGAACAAAGTCTTGCAGGTCGAAGTTCAACAAAGCGCCGATCCGCTCGATGCTCACGTCAGCGGCCGCGTAGGTGGCCAGAATCTTTGGATCCAGCGCGTAGTGCCCCTGTCGCACGAAGACGGTCGTCACGCGCCGACCCCAGATTTTCTTGATCGCGGCGAGAATGCGCAGCTTGTCGTCCACAATGACATAATGATCCGCCGGATACTGCGTTTCCACGTCGGCCAACTCGTGCTCTTTATGCACGTAAATCAACGCGCGCCCATCGACCGCTTCATAGAGTCCGGAGCGGTCCACTTTGCGAGGTTGGAAAACGACGTCGCCGTCAGTCAGAAGGACTGTTGCTCCCCATTGCTTGACGCGCTTGATAACATCAAGTGAGTTGGGGAAAAGGCGGTTGGCAAAGGGATAGTTTATGAGGAAACGCGAAACGGCCATCAGACCCAGGTCATGCGGATGCTCGCTTCGGTAACGCTGCAGGGCGCCCAAATAATCGGCGTAACCCAGCCGACTTCGCAACTGCTCGAAAATGGTCCAGTAACACCGCGCCGGCTCGAGGCCGACCTCGCGCATGAGATATTTGCCGAGGTCGGCGATGACCTGGTCGTTGTCGAGCAACGTGTTGTCCACATCGAACAGGAAAACGATTTTGGCGGGAACCGAACGTCCGGGAGTTTTTCTTTTCATGAGTTAATGGACGAACCGCTTATGAGTTAAGCCGCTGTAAAGCTTGGTCCAAAGGCGATATCGGCTTGGAATGCGTTGGAATTGTTTTCCAGGCGCGTGCCGGACGGAAGTTTCTTAAGCAGTCTGGCATTACCTCCCGCAAGCACAACAGAGTCAGCCGGCACCGCGCTCTTGAATTGCTGGACGGCCTCGATTACCTGATGACGCCATTTCTTTTTCCCCTGCCGCTCGAGGCCGGCCAGCCCCCCGAGAATCTTCATAGCTCCGGCCCGTTTTATAAGGCAAGTGGGCCACTCCCATTGGCTCCAGCACATTATCCACGATCAGCGCTGAGCCCAGCCCCTTGCCAAACCGAGAGAGAGCATCCGACCGCCCTAAGAACTGCCCAGCGCTTGCATTCCCGTGTCATTGACAATCTTTACCGGCCGAACGTCTTCTTGAAGTCGAATCCAACCCAGTCGGATCCAAGGTGGCAAGGTTCAATGATAGGACGGCCATGGACTACAGCTCCAGGATAGCCGATCGAGACAGCATTATATTTCCACTCGACCGTGGCAGTTCGCACCGCAGAAACCATCTTCGCAGGCGTCATCCTCGGGCCGGACGGGATATCGACCCGCTTCTTGTGCCGGGGGTCAGGACCTTTACATGGGTGCCGCCAACGTCGATGACTCGAATTCTCATGGCATAAGATATTTCAGATTGTGTCAATCACGAATTCTTTCCCTTTTTCTTACGCTGCCCACCAATTTGGTCGGCTCGGACCAACTGTGCCCGTGAGCTAGCAGCCCCTGAGTATCCTCGGGTCCCCAAGTGCCGGCGGCGTAATTGGGGAAGTCACTGGTCGGAGCCGCGGCCCATGCCTCGAGCACCGGCATCAACAATCGCCAGGCCGCCTCGACCTGGTCGGCGCGCATGAACAACGTGGCGTCATTCTTCATCACGTCCCAGAGCAACGTCTCATAAGCATCGGGGGAAGGCGCAGCAAAGCTCTCGTGATAATTGAACCGCATCTCAACCGGTCGCAACAGCATCTTTGGCCCCGGGTACTTTGCCTGAAAACCCATCACGATGCCTTCCTCCGGCTGGATCGACAGGACGAGTCGCGACGGGTGCCAATCGCGGCTGGACTCGGGTGGGAACGACTGATGCGGCACCGTGCGGAATCGGATGGCCACTTCCGAAAACTGCCGGGGCAGGCGTTTGCCCGTGCGGAGATAGAACGGCACTCCTTGCCACCGCCAGTTATCCACGAACAATCTTAAGGCCGCGAACGTCTCCGTTCTTGAGCGAGAAGATACGTCATCTTCCCGGCGGTAGCCGCACACTTTCTTGCCATGAAGGGTGCCTCGGCCATACTGCCCGCGCACGGCGCACTGCTGAACCTCGGCACGCAGAATCGGCCGCACGGCGTGGAGAACATCAACTTTCTTGTTGCGAATCTCGTCGGCTTTGAAGGAGACCATCGGTTCCATCGCAACGAGACAGAGCAGTTGCATCAGGTGATTCTGCACCATGTCACGCAGGGCTCCGGCATGGTCATAATAGCCGCCACGATGCCCTACGCCCACCTCTTCGGCCACAGTGATGGTCACGTAGTCCACGTAACGCCGGTTCCAGATCGGCTCGAAGAGGGGATTGGCAAAGCGGAACGCCAGAATGTTCTGCACCGTTTCCTTGCCCAGATAATGGTCGATGCGGAAGATTTGGGATTCCTCGAAATTGGCGGCGAGGAGGGCGTTCAGGGCACGGGCGGATTCCAGGTCATGGCCGATGGGTTTCTCGACCACAATCCGAGTCCATTTCCGGTCACGCGCCAGTCCGGCCTTGCCGAGGTATTTTGGGATTTCGCCGAACATCCTCGGCGGTGTGGCCATGTAAAAGATGCGGTGGACTTTGGCGCCCCATTCCTTTTCCAGCCTCGCACATTGTTCGCCCAGGGCCGTATAAGTTTTCAGCTTCTCGAAATCGCCCTGCTGGTAGCGGATATGCCCGGCAAACTCACCCCATTCGCCAGTTTTCACCATTCCCAGTCGCGAGAACTTCTTGACACCGTCGTGGAGACGTCGGCGCAGCTGTTCGTCTTTCAGGTCAACGCGATCCACCGCGATGATCGAAAAATGAGCGGGCATACTTCGGTTGTGGGAGAGGTCGAACAAGGCCGGCACGAGTTTCCGCCAGGTCAAGTCACCGGCTCCGCCAAAAATGACGAACACAGTCGGTTCCAGTTGACCATTCCTTTTCGTGATTCTCACTCCTTCTCCCATTCCGTTTGAAACGTACCCTTGACATCGATCCCCTTAAAGGCGTGTGCGCCGAAGTAATCCCGTTGGGCCTGGGTGAGATTGGCTGGCAGTCCGGCACTGCAATTTAAATCCACTTATCGAGTCCTGTCACAAGGTCACGCTTGCTGGTCGCGATCCAAACAAGCGATGATTGCCTCGGTAACAGGTTTGGTCTCCCTGGGACCTTGCACTGGGATAGAAACAACACCTGCTTCCTCAGCCGGATAGTCGTTTCCACCCGGGAATAAGGCATCCCCGATGAAAATCATCTCCTGAATTGCAATGCCAAGGGTGTCTCGGAGTTTTCGAATCCCGTAAGCTTTGTCGATGCCAGGCTTGGTGACATCAACAGATGTCGTGCCACCCAAGCGCACGGAAAACTCGGGGATAAGCTTATCAAGGAGGGATTTTATCTTCTTCCGCTTGGTGAAGTCAGGGTCCCATTTGTTCTTTTCTTCCAAGGGGGCCTGCTGACCTAATGCGGAAAACGTTATCTGGCTTCCCCGGTCTTCAATGACCTCTCCCCAGACCCTTTCGACCTTGAAGCCCGCTACTCCGAGCGCCTTTTTTAGAGAGCTGACGATCTTCTCTTTTTCATTCGCGGTGAAATCTTCTGAATAGATCTTCTTCCAATCCCCTGCGTATTGGAAGAACTTTGTTCCACATGTAGGAAGGAGGGATAGATTCGCCAGGCGTTCGTCATGGGGAAGATTGGAGAGCATTTGTTTTTCAAACTGTGGCCAATCGCCTCCGGAAATCACGGCCACTTTGACGACACCGAGAAGGTCATGCAGCAGTCCCGACATTTCGGCATCAAGAGGCGATTTGCTTTCGGCAAGTGTACCGTCCAGATCATAAACAATTAGCTTCTTCACTATCCTTGCCACCTCTGAAATCTTGTAATCTCAATTAGAGTCTCCGGCCCTGCCAACCATCCCGCGGTTGCCCGGATGTGAACTATTCCGGTAGCGCAATTTCCAGCAAGCTCACTGCGCGGCCGAAAAACACACGCTCCGACCACCCCTGGCACGAGCAATACGGCGACTTTCCGACACGCTTCATTCGTTCTTCATAACCTTCCGATGAAGCCGGGTCGGGTTCCCACCAAGATTGATCTCGGGGCTTTATCTTCTCGCTGGCATGCAGCGGCTCGTGGGCCCCATTGGTAAGCCCCACTGCTTTACCAAGCCCTTTAACGATGTGACGCTCTCGGGCCGCGGCGAGGACCGCTAGGGCGATCGGATCCTGGTTGGCCTCTTGGGACGCGAGCACTCCGTCAAACAGCACGTCGGATTCCCCGTGGAGTGATCCACCGGGATAACACCGGTGACGGCCAGTTGGTCCATCGTAATCGTGCCCGTCTCGTCCATGCAGAGCACGTCCATCGTCGCGGCATCCTCCGCGACGCTGAGGCGCGCAGGCCTGCCTCGGACCGGTTCCTAGACTAATCGAACTGTCAGAACAGAGCATGGCGCTGCGCGTACAACGGTTTCTGCCACGTTGCCCAGAGCAATGCGGCTCAACCCCGTCCGGCCATGAGTGCCCACGACGAGCAGCTGTGCCGGCAGTTCCGACGCCGCGTTCAAGATCGCCGTTGCTGCTGGTCCATTGCGAAGCAGTCCGCCGCCTTTGGCCTTGAAGTGATGCACACACTCATCAAGCCTTTGCTGTCCGAGCTTTCTCATTTGGTCGCTGAGATTCATCGGAGGCACGCCATAGAACTCTCCATAAAAGGGACTCATCACCGGGAGCAGATCGATGGCATGAATGATAGTCAGGTCGGCCTTGCGGCGCCGTGCTTCAGCTGCGCCCGCTTCAACGGCAGGAAGGGCGGCGTCGGAAAAGTCAGTCGCTGCCAGTACCTTTCCCGCAGGCGAGGGCCGCGCCACCAGAACGGGACAATGCGCATATCGAACGACATGTTCCACAGTGCTGCCCAGAATGTGCAGATCCCTGTGATCAACCTTTCCCCCGACGACCACGACTCCTGCTCCGATGCGTTCGGCAGCACGGATTATTCCCGCGTGCACCGTGCCCTGTTCGATCTCAATCCCTGTCTGGGGCGACTCCCGAGCTGTCACCGTTCGAATGCGCTCCAGAAGAGCGTCGCGAACCGCAGCTTCCAGCTCAGAGCGCTTCAGAGCGTCGTCAAGATGCAACTGAGGAAATAAGGGCCGCACAGCAAAGATCTCGGGGAGGACATGACAGACAAAAAGTTGGACTTTGTATGAACGCGCAAGGGCGTCCGCCTGACGAAGGAGATCGTCGGATCCTTTATCGAGATCCATCGCAGCAAGAATTGGACCTTTGATCTGAAACATGATTTCCTCTTCTCAGAAACGGTGAGTGAAATCCCCCTAACCCCCTCCATGCGCGCGAGGCCTTCCACTTCTCGGGGGGGGATCCCAAACGCACGATACCACCGGGGCAATTGTCCGGTATGCTCAATTGCGAACCTCCGGCACCCCGACGTCTGCCCGCCACTGAGTTCTGAATGACAATTGGCGGTGCATTTCTTATACCTTGGGGGTAATTCGTGGTCAGTTCAATCCTGCTCACACGTGTGGCCAGAATTGCTCATCCCAGTTAATGAAGGTGAGCTGCAGCCTGGGGCCCGTGGGAATGACCGAGGGTTTGACATGGATACTGGTGCTTGGTTACGTAAGAAGATGGGACAATGCGGGGGGTGCGTTTCTGAGTCTGAGCGAAGGTTCTCTCTTTGAGAGCACTCCATCCAAACGATATGCTTCAGTCCGTGATACACTGCTCAGCAGGGCAGGTTGGATGCGCCCGTAACACTTATTTCGGATACCTACTGAGGATGAGAGAATCTAGTGACAGGAAAGAGCCCGAATCGGGGAATCACTGGGCCTCGCGGCTCTGCCGCTCATTATTGCGGAAAGGCTCCGCCTTTCCGGCTGACCCCAAGCCTTTGATCCCCTCTTGAGCCGCTAAAGCCCGCCGCCATTGGCGGCGGGCTTTAGCGATCCATGGAAAAAAGAGGAAGAAGGCTTGCCACGGTAAGCCAAAGGCTTACCGCAATAATGAGCGGCAGAGCCGCACTTTATGCCCGAACTCCTCCAAGAGTGTCACTATATTTGATCATCATCAATAGGGCTAGTCGTGCAGGACCACGCTAAGCAGGCCGCTGTTAACCGTCAACCCGCCATCACCAGTGTATTCGACAAAGCCAAGCGTCCTGAACTTGTTCATGAAATGACTGACCCGCGATCGGGTGGTACCGACCATTTGGGCCAGGTGTTCCTGATTGATTCTCGGATGCACAATTTCGGCCCGGCTCTCCTTGCCAAAATTAGCCAGCAGCAAAAGAATCCGTGCCAGGCGCTTCTCGCTGGAGTTGAAAAGCTGGTCGACAAGATCCCCTTCGAATCGAATGTTGCGTGAAAGCAGATGCACGACGAACAACTCCGAGATCCCGTGCCGTTCGTGCAGTACGCGTGCCATCAGTGGCTTCTCAATCCGGGAAAGATTGCAATCTGTCCTCGCGACAGCCGTTGAGATGCGTAACGGCTGACCGGCGAGACACCCCTCACCGAAGAACTCGTTAGGGTCCAAAATGGCGACGATCGCTTCCTTGCCCTGTTGGGATGTCACCGAGAGCTTCACCTTGCCTCGTCGGATATAAAACACGGAATCCGCAGGATCTCCCTGACGGAAGATTTTGCGGCCTGCATTGTATTCTATGTCGGTCTTGCCGCGGGAAAACCCAGCGAGGAAGGCTTCCCAATCGACAGGCTGGGGCTTCTTGCTTGCCATAACAACCTCCTTCTGCTTGCTGTTTGAGGAGCCGAGCATCGCGGAGTAGATGGCCGCTTTGTCGTCGACGATCAGGATATTCCCCGCCTCAGTGCACCCTCTTCGCGGCGAATTATATACTTCAATTGGAGCCGACACAATTCTTCAGATTAACGACGAGTTGACTCAGAGAATAAGTAACCGGAAAAGCGAAGGAGGGAGATACGTCGCCTCTTGACATTACTTTGAGGTGTATGCCCCCTTTTTTCTTTCCCTGAGGTGGAGTTGCAGTGTGGCGCCGATGGGAATTACCGAAGGTTTGACATGGATACGGGTGCTTCGTTACGTAAGAAAATGGCCAAATGCTGTGGCTGACTTCCTAACGAGATGCTTCGCTCCGCGATACACCGCTCAGCAGGGCAGGCTGGGCGCGCCTGGAACCTCTAATTCGATTACACAAGGCTAGTCGTGCAGGATCACGGTGAGGAGGCCGCTATGGACCTTCAACCCGCCGGTGGGACCGTCGTAATCGACAAAGCCAAGGTCCCTGAACTTGTTCATGAAATGACTGACCCGCGACCGAGTGGTGCCCACCATTTGCGCCAGGTTTTCCTGATTGATTCTGGGGACGACCGTTTCCGATCGACCTTCCTTGCCAAAATGAGCCAGCAGCAAAAGAATCCGGGCCAGGCGCTTCTCGCTGGAGTTGAAAAGCTGGTCGACGAGATCCTCTTCATATCGGATGTTGCGTGAAAGCAGGTGCGTGACGAACAATTCCGAAATGTCGTGCTGCTCGTGGAGCATGCGCGCCATCCGCAACTTTTCAATCCTGGCAAAAGTGCAATCGCTCATCGCGATAGCCGATGACACGCGCAACGGTTGGCCTGCCAGGCATCCCTCGCCGAAGAACTCACCGGAGCCCAGAATGGCGACGATCGCTTCCTTGCCTTGTTGGGAAGTCACCGTGAGCTTCACCTTGCCTCGCCGGAGGTAGAAGATGGAATCCGCAGGGTCTCCTTGCCGATAGATGGCGCGGTTCGCGGTGTATTCTAGAACGGTTTTCCCCCCATTGATTCCAGCGAGGAGGGCTTCCCAATCGATAGGCTGGTTCTTCTGATTTGCCTTAATGGTCTCAGGCTGGATTTTGTTACGCGCCACTACAGCATCCCCCTTCTTGCTGAAGGTGGGTCCATTGATAGGAATTCCCTTGCTTGCCATACCAACCTCCTTGCGCTTGCTGGAGAGGAGCCGAGCGGCGAAGGATAGATTGCAGCTTTCTCATCGACGATCACGGGGGTTCACCGGTCCGTACACCCTCGTCTGGGATGACGATATAACTTGACGGGAGCCGACACAATTCTCCAGATTGAGTATCCGACAGTATATTTGAGCGCTAGATGGCTGAAGGTTTCTACAGAATCCACAGTAGAGATGAAGGGCTGGATTGATCCGAGCTGAAGCCTGATCAGGGTCAAATAGAACCTCAAGCTCCCACTGAGCCCCGCCGGTATTTGAGAATCCTTCGGAGAAAGTTTCTTGCCGGGTCTGAGTGTGCTATTTTAGGCGAATAGTATGGGTTGTAGGCGTCACCAATCATGGTGGTAAAGACAGGAGGCTCCTGAACTCTGATGGATGGTGTCACTAAGAGCAAGAGGGAGCTTGCAGGGAGGATTTCATCAGCACCCCAAATCCTTCCACAGACTATCCTCGATACCATGCGGGAACCCATCTTGATTCTCGATGTCGATCTACGGGTGAAGATGGCAAATAAGCCTTTCTACCGAACCTTCCGGGTCAAGCCCGGGGAGACCGAGAACAAACTTGTCTATGATTTGGGGGACGGCGAGTGGGACATTCCCAAGCTTCGCGCTCTCCTGGAAAAGATTTGCGTCGACGACTTGCCGATCGAGGACTTCGAGGTAGAGCGCGACTTCACCGGCATCGGCCGGAGGTTCATAATCCTCAACGCCCGTCGAATCCAGCCCGAGACCGACCAGCCGATGATACTCCTCGCCATCGAAGACATCACTGAGCGGACGGAAGTTAGAAGGGCGCTCGAGCTCCATGCGAAGGAATTGGAGCGATCCAATGCGGACCTCGAACAGTTTGCGTATGTGGCCTCCCATGACCTCCAGGAACCCCTGCGCATGGTGACGAGTTTTACGCAGCTTCTGGCAAAGCGCTATAAGGGAAAACTCGATTCCGATGCCGATGAGTTCATCGCCTATATCGTAGACGGCGCTGCTCGAATGTACCGACTGATTAACGACTTGCTGGCGTATGCACGCCTGGGTTCCCGGGGCGCGGAGTTTGCACCCTCCGACTGCGAGGAGATCCTGGCTGCTGCTGTCTCGAATCTGGGAAGCGCGATGGAGGAAAACGGGGCGACGGTGACCCACGATCCGTTGCCGACCGTCATGGCCGACACGGACCAACTGAGCCGCCTGTTCCAAAACTTGCTCAGTAATGCGATCAAGTTTCGCGCGGTGGATCCGCCCCTCGTTCATGTTTCAGCTCGGCGAAATGAGAACGAATGGCTCTTCTCGGTGCGGGATAACGCCATCGGCATTGCCCCCGAGTACTTCGAGCGGATTTTCTTGATATTTCAGCGCCTGCACGGCAAGAGTGAGCATTCCGGCACGGGGGTCGGCTTAGCTATTTGCAAGAAGATTGTCGAGCGGCACGGAGGGAAGATTTGGATC
>JBAVHJ010000517.1:0-2567 GCA_049685715.1 Terriglobia bacterium
ATCCCGCTGAAATCGAGGCCCCAGATCAAATGGCGGTCTCCTTCTTTTATCGGCTGCGCGACGAAAAGAAATTTTCGAGTCCTGCTGAACTGAAAGCCCAGATCGGCCGGGATGTCCAGGCCGCAAAGAAGTTCTTCAACCGGCTCAGGAGATTTTCCGGCAGGGCTGTCTCGACCAAGAAATATTAGTCTGGCCGCCGCCAACCCAGCTTGTCATCCACCGGATAAGACGTGTCCGAATCCCGCCGCTGACATGACAAAGAACCTGCCGGCCTGATTTCCGAATCTACGAGGGAGGGCGGATGAGTGGTCATCGCGTATGGGATGATCCCATCGGCCACCGATGGGACCCTGGCAGCACCCTTCCTCTTCCTGTTGGACGGCGTACGGAGCCGATAAATCCTCGCGGCTTGGATCCACTCTCTCCTCTTGTCCTGATCACACTTCGGAACTCAGATTGACCGGGGACGCTTGAATAGAAACCCCACCGGGCTGCGGCTTCCATCCCCCCTGCTCTTCCATGGGGTGTGAAACCGGGGCGGGATCTGGTGTGGGAGGGCGGATGGCATATGGGGCGCTGATCAAGAAGAGGAAGAGAATCAGAACCTCCGAATCTCCAAAGTTGAATTCAAAAAGGCCGGCGATGACCAGGGCCACCGTCGACAGCAATCCGGCCATGGAGGCTGCCCGCGCCTCGACAGGCAGGGTCTCGTTGTGGCTCCGGCGCCTGAAGCGGACGATCAAATCACCGATAAGCCAGATGAAGGCAGCCAGCGCAAATACGCCCCGCTCCGCCCCAAGCTGGATGAAGTTGTTGTGAAGATGGCCGGTGTAAAAAGGAGGATGGGGCATCCCTCGAGCCGTGAGGATGGCTTCAAATTCTCCCTTGACGCGCTGCGGTCCGACCCCGAACCACGGATGCGCCCTGAACATCTTCCAGCCAGCTCGCGCCATTTCGATTCGTCCGACATTCGAAGAGAACCCGGTGTCCACAAACGAATCTAGTCGTTCATGGAAAGCTTGTGGAAAGATCACGACGAGCAAGAGAAGGGCTCCTGGGAATATCAAGAGAACTCGCTTTTGAGCTCTGACCACGGCCCAGCCGAATACCGTGACTGCCGCCAGCCAGGCACTTCGAGTAAAACTCAATACCACCGACGCTGAAACCAACGCGGTAGCAATCCCCAACCTCCAGATTTTTAATGCTGGAAAAAAGACCAGATACCCGAGGAGCACGGCCAGAATTAACACCTGTTCCCCGCTAAAAGTCATCCAGTGACCCATGAAACCGTGAATTCGAAAGACCAAGGTGGGATCATCGGCGACCTCGCGAGTCCGCTGGAAATGCCACCATTTTTCGAGAAACTGCGCAATCGCGTAAAGGCCTGCCAAGCTGCCCAATCCGAACAGGCTGTAATAAGTGCGTTTGACCCACACCTGATCAAAAAACCTCATCACAAGAAAACAGAGAAAAAAAAGAGGCAATTTTCGTACCGCCGACATACCCTGATGAGGGTTGGAAGACCACCACACCGAAACCACAGTCGCCGCCACGAATAACTGGACCGCCCCAAAAAAAGGAGGCCACTCGATGGGGAGCCGCTTACGCTCCCAGCCTTCCTTGATTCCGACCGGGAGCCAGGAAAGAAATGCCAGTGCGAGAAATGTTTCGGACGCTGCGATCGAGATCAGGATAGCGATGATGCTCAGGAAGGTGAAAAGCCGCGTAGCTTGAACGAGTCGGGTCATAATTGCTCAGAACGGCTTCCCTCCAGCGGGGGCAGTCGACAAAGTAGTTTCTCCTCCAACGCCTCCCGCACAATGTTGCAGCGGAAAACAAAGCCGCGCAGTCATTGCGTAGTCCACAGCGCGAAGTCTATCACAGGGGATCTACGGGGCAACAACTAGGCTGCCCTGGCGGGTCCTTGCGGGGTCCTTTCAAAGGTTCGTTCCAGTTCCCGTCGGACCTGGGAGGCAGTCCTCCCGCACAATTCCATCAATGCGCTCGCCCGATCAACACGGGCAGATTGATCCCCGCTTAATGACGGAGTCAATCCCGAAACAATTCGCCCGAATAAAGTGGGGGGGATCTCTCCAACACTCTTTTGATCGATCGCGCGCACGGACTTCCCCATCATCAGACGGAGAGAATGGTCAAGGAGGCGATAAAACAGAAGCGCCTCCTGGAAGACGGCTGCACTCGGACCCGAAAGGATTCCACCGCGATGGGCAAATCCCACGGCCTCGCGAAGGGTTGAACCGGTGCGATAGGGTCGGGCGTTCTTCAAGTGGCTGTACGCCAGAGCAAAATCGATGTCGTATACTCCCCCCCGCCCTTTCTTCAAATTAAAGGAGGACTCGGAAGAGCCTGCGGCCTCCTCCAAACGCATTCGAATATCCCACAGATCTTCCCTAAGGACTTGTGGCTCCACGGCAGCGAAACTGGCATGGGTAAGCTTCTTTGAAACCGATTTCCCCCACCTTAAATCCCCCGCAAGTGGTCGCAGCTTCAGAAAGGCCGCATGTTCCCAGCTCTCCGCGATTCCGCGGAAATACTCAATCAAATAG
>JBAVHJ010000518.1:0-2336 GCA_049685715.1 Terriglobia bacterium
CATTTGCCTCGAGTGGGGAATCGCCCCCCCATAGCGCGGCCGATCTCATGAGTCCGAATTTAGTCAGTAGGACAAGGCCCACAACGAGCAGAAGTACCCCCACACCGGTCATTCTCCTCCCATGCGATTGTAGGAACATCGGCAGGAAGATAGAGCAAACGAGGAGCGCATTGCTTAACGGATGTCGGCTTTCGCTGAGATCTGTTCCTGCCTTGATTCGGTTAAAGAGGGCACCGGCCAGATAAGCCCACACGAAGGCTCCGAGCTGGCCAAGCGCAAACACAGCAAAACCGAAGCCCAAAACCGCAAAGAGCAGAAAGCGGATGGAGACAGACCATACCTTGGCCCGAACTTCGGCACGACTCAGCAACCGAGTCGCTATCCAATACGTCGCAGAAAAGAAGAGCACCCACTTCAACAGCTCATAGCTCCCCACCACCAGGTATGCTGACCGGGACGCATGTCTGGCAACGAGTTCTTGAAAGATCGAAAAAAAGTGTACAACCAGGACCCAAAAAACAATCATCGAAGCGGACGCGATTCTCACGGACGCAATGGACCTGACTGCTTTCTTCGCAGGGAGGAATGACAGCTCGCCAGCAATCCACGCACTCGAGCCGAGCATTGCTGCGGTCATTAACACGGCCGGCCCGGCTTCTGCTCGCGCAAGTTTCATCAACAACAGAATCGCCACCGCTCCTCCCAACGCGCTCATACCCGTCGCGAAGAAGCAGATTTGCCCTTCCCGGCGGGGTTCCTCCGAATGGAAGCGCAACCCCGCAAGAAACAATAATCCGGTTAATCCCACTCCGCGGACATAGGTCAGGAGATGATCGCCTGCTCCGTCGCCTCCCAGCCAGAGACGCCATTCATTCGGAATCAGCGCCACAGCCAGGGCGATCTCACACAAGCCGAAGCTCAACCCGGCCGCCTGACTCACTCCTAACTTCAGAGCCGCGCGCCCGCTCACCAGCAAGGCGAAGGTTCCAACAGCGATGGCTGCAATGGGGACAAAGAGCAACACAGCGATCCTTCCTTAACTCGTGACCACCGGGGGTTCAGCGCCAGCGATGGAATTTTTTCTCACCTCGGAGTGCCACTTCCAGATCTCGTAAATGGCCGGATAAACGGCCAGCTCCAGAAGAAACGAGGTGAAAATGCCGCCAATCATTGGCGCGGCGATGCGTTTCATGACATCCGCACCACTACCGGTTGACCACATAATGGGGACGAGCCCCATGAACATCACCCCGACCGTCATCACCTTGGGCCGGAGGCGCTTTACCGCGCCGTGCAGGATGGCCTCCTTCAGGTCTTCCTTGTTTCTCATTAATCCCTTCGCTTGGGCTTCGTGGTAGGCGATCTCGAGGTACAGGAGCATGAACATGCCCGTCTCGGCGTCCACACCCATCAATGCAATCAATCCGACCCATACCGCAATGCTCATGTTGTATCCCAGGAAGTACAGGAACCAGATCGCTCCAACGGCGGAAAAAGGGACTGCCACCAGGATGATCAGGGTCTTGGTCATCGAACGGGTGTTGAAATAGAGCAGCAGGATAATCACAAAGATCGTGATGGGAACCACCACAAAGAGGCGCTGCTTGGCAAGCTCCATGTATTCGAACTGTCCGCTCCAGATCAATTGATAACCAAGTGGGAGTTGTACTTCGGCCCGGATAGCCTTCTTGGCATCAGCGACGTAACCACCGATGTCCCGCTTCGTGGTGTCGAGATCGACGTAAACATAGCCGGACAATCGTCCGTTTTCATCGCGAATCATTCCTGGACCGGTCACCATTTTGATGTCTGCGATCTGGGCGATAGGAATCTGTGTTCCGTTAGGCGCCATGACCAGGGTACGTCCCAAGAGGTTTAAGTCGCTGCGATAGTCACGCATATATCGGACGTTGACGGGATAGCGCTCGCGGCCTTCAACCGTCGTTGTTACGTTTTCCCCGCCAATGGCAGACATGACCACGTCGTTGGCCTGATCGATCGTCATCCCGTAACGGGCAAGTTGCTCCCGCTTGAGATCAAAATCCAGGAAGTAACCTCCAGCAGTGCGCTCAGCGAAAACGCTCTTCGTCCCTCCCACTTTTTGCAGAATTATCTCAATGTGCTCACCGATCTCCTGGACCTTCGCCAGATCGGTGCCCATGATCTTTATCCCGATGGGCGTGCGCACGCCCGTGGTGAGCATGTCCACGCGGGCTTTGATGGGCATGGTCCACGCGTTCACGGCGCCGGGAAATTGCATGGCTTCATTCAAGCCACCGGGTCCATAGATGAGATCTTCCACCCGCTTATGGTCCGGCCACGCCTTGCGCAGAATC
>JBAVHJ010000519.1:0-3409 GCA_049685715.1 Terriglobia bacterium
GGGTGTGACGGGGAGGGCCTGACCGAGGCCACACAAGCCTGGGAACGGAACCCGTCGTATGGAGCACAAACCTCGAGCACGTTCCCAGGTTTCAAAGCGTAGCTCGTCTCCACGCACATGCCTTCCCGGCTCACATTCTCCGTGAGGGTCTCTTCGATAAACCGTTTGCCTTCGCGGTCCAGACCCTCAAGGATGACCGGTTCCCGGAGGGGGACGCGTTGGTCATCGCGGTACATTTTCCATTTATCGAACCAGCCTAAAGTTTCTCTGGCATGACTCAAGTCGGGTTTACTGGATTTCATGGGATCGCTCCCCTTCGTCAAGATGATGTATTCCGACCGGTACGAAAATAGTGAAAGACCTGTCCATCCCAAGAACTCTCTGGATTCAAGAGATTATCTTCGCAAGAAAAAATTTCAAAATTGTTACGGTCCCCCGAGAACCGGTCAACCCGGAGAGGAGAGATGATTGACCCGATCCCGGCGGGGGATGGCCTCTTCAAAGATTATAATTTTCAATGCCTCTGTGATAGGGCTCACATCGGATAGAGCGCGGCGTGCTAATCTTTGGGGGAATCGAGCGAGGTGAATTTATGCCGCAGAACCTTGAACGAGCTTTCCCCGACCCGAATCTCTTCCTTCCGGAGCGCCGCAAAGAATATCGGCTGGACGTTCGAATTCCGATTACCGTCTCAGGAAACCATCCGAAAACGCTCGAGCGGTTTGAGATCAAGACGGCGACCCGCAATGTCACACGGTCTGGTGCCTGTTTCGAGTTAGCGAAAGGACTGGTTCGAGTCGGATCCTCATTGACGCTTACATTGGGAAAGAAGTTCGAGGCGAAATGCCGGGTGGCCTGGGTGAGCGACGCTCCCAATAGCCTCGAAGTCCTGGGTGTTGAGTTCGATTCGGTCATCGGACAATGGGTTTTGTATGACAGTCAGTGATTAAGTGTTTCCTCCTTCAGTCATCCCTGTGCGGCGAAGGCTTCCTCCCCTTCGCCGCATTTTTTTGTGTGCAGGCTTGGTAGATCCGAATCAAATCCATCCCTCGCCCTGCCGGGAGTTGAAAGTCCCGAAGCAGCGGATCTGCAACCTTCCGGAAAGGCTTTTCGATTCGCGCAGTTGAGTTTTCCGTTCCATTCGTCTCCGGAGCGGTACGCTTCCCTCGCTCAAATCCCCGATTTTGCCACAACACAATCGCCGGATCGCTTTCCGCCGGGAACATGAATCCTCCACGGACTGGAACCCCGGCGCTATTTTTTGCTTGCAGAAAGTGTGGGATGACCGTTAAAAGGTGTGGGGCAGATTTTTGTGCCTCTCCGCAATAACGGGTGTCACATCAGAACGATGACTTGCCGCCAGGCCGGATCCCCGAATTTAAGACGACAGGGCTGGGAGAATTGAAGGGGAAGAATGGGTCCGTCTCTTGGATAAATTGCTAAACAGTTTCTTCAATTTAGCCGAAGAGTAATGTTGAATCGAGTGGCTGCCAATTTCGCGGTTTTTGCCATGGGGATACTCGCACTTTGAGCCCGCCGAAGATGTTTTTGGGTAAGTAAGAATATGTAAACCCGCGTGTCCCTTGGAACAATCGTGGGATGTCCCAAGTCTCGATTCAAGTGTCCCTTTTTTGGACTGAGAGGGAGTTCGTCATCGTTCAATTTTTCGCACCAGTTTGAAAATACTCTTGCCGCCGGGAACAAGGTTTTGCGGGGCAGTTCGGAGGATCCGGGCGACCGCGTGCGGCGTATCAGATTGAACAGTGAACTTTCATTCTCATGTCTTTCCTGAGGGACGAAAATTTATGGAGATAAAACTGAGTAACGAACGAGTTGGTAGGAATCCCCATGCAGGCACCGCGCGTTCCGGGCCGATATCTCGTCGCCTCTTTTTGATGGGGCTGTTGTGCCTGTGCGTTGGGTTAGCTGTGTGTTCGAACTCCGTTGCCCAGCCACAAACCCAATCGGGGACCGGCATTTCCAAAGATGCCGCGATTCTGAACATACAGGGGCAGCGCGGAGGACGCTTGGTGGCCGGGATTACGGCGGCCCCCCGGTCCTTCAACTGGGTTATTGCGAACGATAGCGCGTCCCGGCAAGTGACCTATCAAATCATGGGGGACCTGATTCACCTCAACCGCGCGACGCAGCAGGTTGAGCCTGCGCTGGCCAAATCCTGGCAGGTCTCAAAGGACGGGCTGGTTTACACCATGCGCCTGCGCGAGGGAGTCCGCTTTTCAGACGGTCATCCTTTTGACGCCGACGACGTGGTCTTCACCTTTCAAGTCTATCTCGATCCCAAAATCAATTCCACGCAGCGCGCACTGCTCACTATTAACGGTCAGCCGTTGAAGGTTGAGAAGGTGGGGCCCCTGGCGGTGCGTTTTACGTTCCCGCAAGCCCATGGGCCTGCCGACCGGGCATTCGACGTCATCGGCATCTTACCTCGCCACGTGCTTGAAGCACCCTATCGGGAAGGGCGCTTTGAGAAGATGTGGACCCTGGCCGAGGATCCCAAGAACGTGGTTGGCCTGGGCCCCTTTCGTTTGCAGAAAATCGTCCCCGGACAGCGGGTGATCCTGGAGCGCAATCCCTACTACTGGAAGGTGGACACACGAAAGAACCGGCTGCCATATCTCGATGAACTCCTCTTTGAAGTGCTGCCGGACCAAAACGCGGCCACCTTGCGGCTCACCAGCGGCGATATCGACCTTCTCGATAAGGTACTTCCCACAGATTATGAGTATCTCAAGAAATTGGAGGCGGAGAAGGGAATCTCCCTTATCAATGCCGGACCCAGCCTGCAATACATGTTTCTTGGTTTTAATTTGAATAACGGCGTGAACCCCTCGACACAGAAACCCTTTGTGGATCCTGAAAAAGAGCGCTGGTTTTCCAACCTGAATTTTCGGCGTGCCGTGGCCTGCGCCATTGATCGCCCCTCCATCGTCAAGCTGGTGTATCACGGGACGGCACACGAAATTTTTGCGCAGACCAGCCCGGGAAACAAGTTTTGGTTTAATCCGAAAATCATGCGGTATGACTTGAACCTCACCCGCGCTCGGGAGCTCCTCTCCCAGGCCGGCTTTCGCGTGCAACCCGGCGATGGCGCCCTGCTGTCTCCCTCCGGTGCACGCGTTGAGTTTACCCTGGTCACCAACGCCGACAACCGGGAGCGGACCCGGATCTCCAGTCTCATCCAGGCCGACCTGCAGCAACTGGGAATCCAGGTGAAACTACAGGCCGTGGAATTCAACGCCCTGGTCGGGAAGCTGACCCAAACCTTCGACTATGAGGCCGTCATCATGGAACTGGGGGGTGGCGATGACGATCCCGGAAGCGAGATGAACGTGTGGCTTTCGAGCGGACCGCTTCATGTCTGGCATGTGAGTGAAGAAAAGCCCGAGAC
>JBAVHJ010000520.1:0-3577 GCA_049685715.1 Terriglobia bacterium
CATTTGCCTACCTCCTTTTCACACTGGACCGCCACTTTCAGTCCTCTTGGTCTCTGCGGTCTTGCTCTTATTCCTGTGTGAATCGGCCTCGAAGGATTACGTCGTGCTCTAGCCTGGATCCACACCCGGCATTGGCCTCACCGGTATTTCCTCGTGCACCCAATGGAAGCGAACGCCAAAGGCATTTCTTTCGGCCGCCAATTCAACCATCGCCTCTTGGCGTTTGTAGAAGACAAAATTGTGAATTGGGCTGTCGTCAAAATTACAGCCTTGTCATTTTTCTGTCTTGCAGACATGCCGGGACATTTGCGCTGCTCCGGACACCTTCCTTTGTTTCATGCCATCTCGTGCGCATGGGTGGGCTTGCGGGGCGGACCACAATACACCACAGCGTCAGCGTAGCAGGACTAATATTCGAAATCTGTTCAAAATTGCACACTTTGCAGGTGTCAGATATGGACAGGTCTTAGTGCGCTTTGGGGCGGTTGGACTTGCGAGATGTGGAACCGTGCAGGACAACGTTGAGGAGTGAACTGTGAATTTTCAAACCGCCGTTGTAATCGATGAACCCCATCTTTCTAAATTTATTCATGAAATAACTGACCCTGGATCGGGTGGTTCCGATCATTTCCGCCAGGACCTCGTGACTGATCTTTGGAATCACTTCATCGAAATTCTCCACCTTGCCAATATGGGAAAGCAACAAGAGTGTCCGAGCGAGCCGCCTCTCGCTCGTATTAAACAGGAGATCGGCCAAATTCCCTTGGATATGAGCATTGCGGGTAATCAGGTGGTGAATGAAAACTGCTGAGAATTCAGGCTTGGTGTTCAGCATGCGCTGCATCGACTTCCGAGGGAGGCAATCAACGACTGAATCCTCAAGGGCCGTGGCCGTCACAAGGCGACGCGCCTGTCCTGCCAGACACCCCTCTCCAAAAAAGTCCCCCGCGTCCACGAGGCCGACCACTCCTTCTTTCCCATCCTCAGAGATGACCGTCAGCTTCACTCTCCCCTTTTGAATATAAAAGATCGAGTCTCCGAGGTTCCCCTGTGCAAAAATGATTTGCTTCCGCCGGCATTTTAGAACGCTTTTTCCTTCCCCGATTTCGAGGAGGAATGCCGCCATATTGAAGCCCGTTTTGGGGTTGCGTGGCATCGGCTACCCACTTCCCTCTTCATCATGGCAATACAACGCGAACGATGTTGGATTCCCGCTGCACTGACCCCGTAAACGTGGCTTTCACCCCCGAGGCTTCGAGCGTCACCTTCCCCGCGGTTACCGAAACCTTAGGCTCGTCCAGTCCGGTGACGATGATCCTCCGAATGCCATTGAAAAGGGGGTGTGCGCCTGCAGCTTCGGTGAGGGCTGAGTGTCGGAGGATCTCGACGGTACCGTTGCCGTTTCCTAGCTTGACGAAGCGTGTATGCAGGATTTTGTTGTTACCGAGATTGACCACATTCCACGGATCAAAAGCCTGTGGCCAGAGGGGTTCTTTGCCGGCGACGATTTCAACGCGGACGCCTCGGGCATCGAGAAATTCCTGCTTCTGCCGCTTTCGGTTGGCGGCCGATTCGGCAATATCCCTTCGGGCCCGCACTACTGCGGCTTCGGATTCCTCTGCAGAAAAGTCGCAATCCGCCGGGATCGTCATTGCATCCAAGCGGCGCTTTAGAAGCTCATCCAAAGAAGTTTCCAATCCGGCCCCGGGCTGCGACTTCCACTCCGGATCGAGGCGCTCGAGGAGCAGCGCAAGTGCCTGCCCACTGGCATAGGCGCGTTGGCGGACTTGTCCCTGGTCCGGAGGGAAGTCCTCCGCCGTGAGAGCCGCCGGTTTCCCAATGGAATTGAACTGGACATACTGCGCCAGCCCTTCAAACATTTCCGACTGCCGCTCATAGGTGACAGCAGTCGCCGGCAAAGCGCCAAAGCGCATTTCGCGGAGGACCAGCGCCTTCTTGGCCCAGCAACTGGCACCTTTCTCGATGTCTGAGCGCAGCGCACGGATCAGCGCAGCGCTCTCCAGCCGCCGTTGGGCCAGCAGCTCGGCATTGTCCACGGGGTAGGTGAACAAGTCCACTTCGTTGCCGCCCCACTTGGGATATCGCTTATGCTCAAAAACATGGAACGCTTCGTGAAGGAGCAGAGCAGCGAGTTCTTCTGCTGAAGAAGTCCCGGGTTTGGAAAGATCTGCCGTAGCAGTGGGTACTCCGTTGACTTCCGCCCCGGTGTTGGCACGCACGGTATCGTGCTGACCCGGGTATCGAGAGATATTTGTTTTGCCGGGGATGGGACGGAATCCCTCCGGCGGGGAAGGATGGTTGCATAGATAGGTATTGGTCCCATCATAAAACTCTATCGGGGTGGCAGCGGGGTCGAATCCGGGCCAAAGCTTATGAGCGGCGATGCGGTCGAATTCGCGGATGACGCTGAGGGCATCAGCGGAAAGCTGCTCCGCCCTTGCGGACATCGTGAGAGCTATGAAAATGATCAACAAGCTGGCGCGCTTCAACATCCGGGTCTCCTTACCGCGCAAGAGTCCTCAACACGAATGGTCTTGGGAAAACCAAATGAATTCTATCACTGCTTCGGTATGCAGTGGAATCCAAGGTTTGAGTTCCAGAATTGTGGTTAGAGGGGAAAACGTGGAAAGTGGAGGGGATTGCAAGTCTTCAGGGAGGCCCCTCCTGACGGAGCTGGCGACTTGGAGTCAAAATGCCTTTGTATTCAATGCAGCCTTCCGCGATGGATCGTGGTTTGTGTGAACTTGGGTAATAGCCCGGGAATATCTGCCCCAACGCCGCAGTAATTCTTGACGAGCCGACAGGGAGTCAGCTCTTTTCTGCTGCAGCCATGCGGGCCTGCATCTCGCGGGTGAGATGCGGAACGATGCCCACCATCCGCTCGATCAGCATCAGCTGCCCTCTGTGGTGCATTTCATGTTCTTTGACCGAAAGAATCATTTCGAAACGGCTCTTGGATGGGGGAATCATCCCTTGACGCATCTCAACACGCTCGGCCAGGAAACTTTCCGTAAGCCCTTCGAGCCAACCCGCCCATTTCTCGCCGGAACTGCGGAGCATCTCAAGCACCTGATCTTTGCTCCGTTGGATCTTTTCTTCCGCCAACAATCGCTGCATCAGGGGTGGAAAGTCAAATCCCTCCAGCGAACTCCGGTGTTCCTGGGCGTGAACCTGATACTGAAAGCTGTACGCCAGCGAAATATGCGCCAGCAACTCACCCACACTGCGCGTGGTTGTGGCGGGTCGAAAACCATATTTTTCCTCAGGAATCTCCTGGGCAATGGTCATCGTATTCTTGCGGACGGTGCGAAAACTCTCAGCTAACTCCTTGGGTCCGTAATAAATCACGCGATTTCTCCTTTGGTCAAACGACCTGTGTTCCTCGAACGATGGGATGGACTCGAAGTATAACACGGCGCTCTGTGATACCATAACGGGCTTCTATCGAGAGAAAATCCAGGGCCTTTCATTTCACCCCTGTGATGTAGCTATCGAGAGGAAGCATAATCGGGATGGGTGCCGTTGAATCCAATATATTGGCAGGAGGAAGCCCGGG
>JBAVHJ010000521.1:0-5193 GCA_049685715.1 Terriglobia bacterium
GACCAACAACATCTTCTTGGCCAACCCGTAAGGTGCGTTCGTTTCTTCCGGATACCCGTTCCAGAGATCCTGCTCGTGGAAAGGCACGGGGGTAAACTTCGGATAGGCGCAAACCGTGCCAATGGCCACGAACTTCCCGACCCCCTGGACGCGCGCGGCTTCCATCAACTCAACGCCCATCACGAGATTGTCATAAAAGAATCTTCCCGGCTTCCGCAGGTTGGCGCCGATACCTCCAACTACCGCTGCAAGATGGATAATCAAATCCGGATTCGCCTGACCCAGGCAGCGCCGGATGTCATGACGGTCGCGCAGGTCAAAATCCCCGCTTCGAGGCACAAAAATCTGCGAGCATCCCAGGGCCTGGAGTTTTTCAACAACAAAGGTGCCGAGGAAACCCGCCCCTCCGGTCACCATCACCGATCGATCCGACCAGAATCCCATGGGATGACCCTAATCTTCCTTCATTGCAAGCGGTTGAATCCAATCCACGCGCCCGATCCATTCCTCTACATTTTCCGAATACCATCGGATCGTTCGCCGAATGCCTTCCTCCCACGAGATGCGAGGCTGCCATCCTGAGACTTGATGCAGTTTTTGATACCCGACCAGCAGTTCTTCGACATCGCTGGACCCGGGTCGAAACCGCTGCTCCACGATCTGCAGCGGCTTTTCTTTCCAGTATCCCTCTCGGACGCCAAGCTTGAAAATCAGCTGAAACCAGTCTTCGATGGCGATGTTTTCCCCCTGGCCGTAAGTGTAGACCTCTCCCGGATGCCCATACAAAGCAACATTCAAGTGACCCTGCACCCCGTCGTCCACATAGCAGAAATCCCGTCGCGCTTTCACATATCCCAATTCGATGACATCCCGCAGGAGCGCCTGACTGATAATGGTCCCGGTGACATAACGCGGGTTCTGCCGGGGCCCATAATTGTTAAACATCCGGGTCGTCACCCCCGGAAGGCGGTAGGCGTCGTAATAATTCATCGTCAGAAAATCAGAGGCGACCTTGGACGTGGCATAAATGCTCTTGGGGTTCAAGGGAGATCGCTCATTCAGGATCACGCTGCCGTTCTTGTGAAAGTCGTGATGATGCTTCACCGCCTCGTCCACATTGCCATATTCCTCAGAGGTGCCTGCCGTGTCGAACTTGAAAATTGAAATGTTGTTGTCGATGATCGACTGCAGGATATTGAGAGTGCCCAGCACATTTGAATAGACCGTGTCATAAGGCCGCTCCCAGCTCTCGCCCACATGGGCCTGCGCGGCCAAGTGGAAGATGATCGTGTCCTTCCCATCCTTGAGATCGCGGACGGCCAAATCCACGGAGTGCTTGTCGGTGAGATTACCGCGGTAAACCTTGATTTGGTTTCGCAGATGGCTGATATTCCGCAGCTCATGACTGGAAGTGGCACGGACAAACACACGCACATCGGCGCCGTATTCGACCAGCTTCTCCGTCAGATGGGATCCGATGAATCCGTCCGCCCCCGTGATGAAAGTAGTCCGGCCCCTGTAATCATTGGCTATACTCTGCATCGGCGGAATCCTTTAAGGGTGGGTGACCAACATGCCAGAAGGTTCTACATCAGCTTTGAACCACTCGGCACCGCGCGCACTCCCCCGCTGATCCGTTGAAGGCCCCTGTGCACGCGAACCCGCTGCATTTTACACAGTTATTCTCTGCAAAGCCATTTTTCCTCATCCGGGAACCCAGGGGAGGGCTTCCCGAAATCCTTCGAGAACTTCCTTCCTCCTCTGACTCGATGCACAGGTCACTGAAAAAATATGCGCGTTGAACCAGGCGAAAGGTATCCGGCGACTAATCGGCACCGAAAGGATGGTCAATGATATAAAGCCACCGGCCATCGGGTTGGCGCCGGACCACCTCCACCGAATTGCCCTTTTTGTCGACGGGATTCCCATCCGGCCCAGTGGTGACGAGATGCCACTTCGCGCTCAGTAACGCCAAATCCCCCACCCGAAAGCAGTACTTCGTTTCAATCGTCATCCTGCCCTTCCCAACAAGAAGCGGCTCAAATCTCTTACGGATGGCCTCTAGACCCGTGGCCGTCTGTTCGGGTGATGAGCCGGCCATCGTGGCTTGGGATTCATACATTGCGAGGATTGAATCGATCCTCCCCGAATTAAACGCCTCTGCAAACCGCTGATCCATCTCCTCAGCGCTGTTCGTAGCCATGATGAATCCTTTCTTTCGACCGATGCGGGAAAGCCCGACGGGGGAAGACATCCTTGAAATCTCGACTGGCGATCCCATTGATGTCGGATCGGGAAGGAATCAGTGCGGTAGACTCTTCAGGGCCGGAACTTTTGCCTCCACCGGGAGTGATAAAGCACCTTCAGAGCGCGGGACAAAAGTGTTGCAAAGCTCCTGGAGTACGGGTACCAGTTGATTTCCCGCCGAAGGCCGACCCGATCTTCCAGCACTGTCTGAACAAAACAGTACTTTTGGATGCCCCCTTCACCATGCCGGAATCCAATCCCGCTCTCCTTCACTCCGCCGAACGGAACTTCCGTAGCGAGGTAATTGACCAAGCAGTCGTTAATGCACACGCTGCCGGACTCCATCCGCCGTGCCAGGGATCTCGCTTTGGTCCTATCGCGGGTCCACACGCTGGAGTTGAGCCCGTATCTCGACTCATTCGCCAGGCGCAGCGCCTCCTCTTCGTCCTTGGCGCGCATTATGGGGATGACGGGACCGAAAGTCTCTTCCGTCATAATTTTCATTGAATGGTCGACATTCACGAGAACTGTGGGCTCAAAAAACAGACCGGGCAAGTGGGGATTTCTCTTTCCTCCAACCAGGATCTTCGCCCCCTTGGCGACCGCGTCGGCAATGTGTTCTTCGACAAGGGCAAGTTGCCGGGGCATGGTCATGGAGCCAACGTCCACATTGAAATGAGTATCGATCCCCTGTCGCAGGAGCCGCACCTTTTCGACAACCTTCGTGATGAAGGCGTCTGCCACCCTTTCTTCCACGTACACGCGTTCCACCGACATGCAGATCTGTCCGGAGTTTGAAATGGCTCCCCAGACCGCCCCGTTGGCCGCGCGTTCGAGGTTGGCATCACGCAGAACCACCATCGGATCTTTGCCGCCCAACTCCAACGTAACCGGCTTCAAAGTTTTAGCCGCACGGGCCATGACTTTTTTTCCGGTCGCGACACTCCCGGTAAATGCTACCTGATCAGCGTAATCGATGAGGGCTTCCCCGGCTTCAGCAAAACCGGTCACCACCTGAAGCAGGTTTTTCGGAAGTCCGGACTCCTCCGCCAGCCTTTGCCCGAGCAAGGCGGTGAGGGGGGTGAATTCAGACGGTTTGACGACCACGGCGTTTCCCGCCATCAAGGCCGGGATCGATTCCCCTAATGTCATCAGGAGAGGAAAATTCCAGGGAGCGATGATGCCGACGACACCTCGCGGTATGTAGGATGTGCGGACGCGCTTCGTCTTAATCAGAACCAAACTGATCGGGTGTACCCGATCTCGCAAGAACTCTTCGGCATTCTTGGCATAGTACCCAATCGCGGCGCAGACGTACAAGATTTCCGCCGACAGTGCCTCGCTCCTCGTTTTCCCGGTTTCAGCCACAATCGTGTCGATGAGCTCCTTCTCCTGATCAAGCACCCTGTTCCGCAAAGTCAGCAGAATTCGTGCCCGTTCGCGAAAGGGGACCTCGCGCCAGCTCTCAAAGGCATCGCGCGCTTTTGCCACCGCAATTTTTACTTCATCGGGCTCAACGACAGGGACCTCGGCGACCCTCTCCAACGTCGCGGGGTTTATGACGGGAAAGGTCTTCCTCTTTTGGGCCGCGAATTGCTGCTCATTCTCCACTATGGGGACGCTCATCTTGGTCTCCCTGGCTGATAACTCAAAAAAGCCGGTGACAACATCGTTCTCTGTTTACGGTGGCCTGATGCTGACGATACGTTTGACTGACGTTATTCCGGAACGCGGCGTCTCTGGAGCGAAAGAGAGGAACTGCCGCGGTGTCACTGGCCATCAGCCAAGGGTGCTCGTGTCTGATGCACGGGTCCCCCCTGTTCTTCCCGGAGCGACTGGAAACAGCCAACTCGTCATGCCGAGCGGCCGCCGCCGGGAGGGGAGGATTGACGAGTCCCTGAAACTCCACAGGACACCGTGCTGTGCTAGAATCAGCCCTGACAGTCGTTGATCAAAAAAATCTATAAAGGCTGGATGTTACTTGAAACGATCACATGCGTCAACAAAGCGACCCGTCCGTTCCAACCCAGGCCACATCGTGATCATTGGCGCGGGACGTGTGGGGCAAACGCTGGGTCGGCTATTATCCGACCAGGGCTACGTCATCGACCATGTGGTGTGCCGAACCCTCCCGAGGGCCAATGCAGCCAGGCGTTTTACACGCGCCCACCGCGCGGCCGTGAAGATAACCGGGGATCTCTTCTCCCAAGCGGAGATTGTGTTCGTTACAACCCCAGACGCCCGGATTGCCCCCACGGCTCGTCTCCTGTCAGGCTTGGATGTTGATTGGAACTGCAAGTTGATCTTTCACACAAGCGGCGCGCTCTCATCCAAAGAGCTTTCCTCATTGTCCAGGAAAGGCGCCTGGGTCGCTTCGCTCCATCCTCTGCAAACGTTCCCATCTCCGCTCAAAGGAATGAGCAGGGCTAAGGGAGTTTTTTACACCTTTGAGGGGGTACCCGAAACCTTGGGAGTGGCTCGGAAGTTGGTGAGGCTGCTGGAGGGTCGCTTTGTTAAAATCGAAGCAAAGGACAAGCCGCTTTATCATTGCGCTGGCACCTTCGCTTGTGGGGCGCTGCTGGCGCCTCTCTCGGTGGCCTACGAACTCTATCAAAAGATTGGAATTCCGGAGAAGACCTCACGCGTCATGCTCAAACCCATGGTGAATGCCACCATCGAGGTCGCTCAAAATTCGGACATTCGGAAAACCATTACCGGCCCGATTTCCCGGGGGGATGTTGCCATCATGGCGGGACATCTCAAGGCCTTGTCCGAGGTTGCCCCTCAATTCATAGCCCTCTATAAATCCTTATCACTCCGACTTCTCGAAATGCTGGGGACCTCCATTCCACGGACGCAGTCAAGTTCAATCAGGAGGCTGCTGACAGAGAGCTCGTTGACGAAAAGAGTTCGCCGGAATCGGGAATAGCCTCCATCCCAGTAGAC
>JBAVHJ010000522.1:0-1844 GCA_049685715.1 Terriglobia bacterium
GCATAGACGACTGGCTTGCGAAATTCTTGCCGGCACAGTTCCGCCAGGTTCTGTCCCGTTGCCAGGCCAAGTTTCGCCGACATCGTTTGCAGCAACATCGCCATCAGATTGGCCAAAGCGATGACCCAGAGCAGTTTGTAGCCAAAGGCACTGCCCCCCGCAATGTTGGTGGCAAAATTGCCAGGATCAATATAGGCCACACAGGCGATAAAGGCCGGTCCCAGGAACGGCAGGATGGCGAGTAGTCCTTTTTTGCGTCCATCGAGCACTGCACGCGCGGCAGCTCGTGTACCGGCTTCCTCGGGAAGGTGCTCAAGGGCCTCGCCCACACCTTCGGGCGGGACTTTCGCTAGTGGCAGTGGAGGATAGGTTCTCATGCATGTTCTCCCAACGGGTTTGCGGAAGGCGAGGGTCCGCTCACCGGATCAGGTGTTGCCGGACGGACGAGGACTGCCTGTGTCACCGCGTCACCAACGGCATGGGTCTGCTCCCCGATGCGTAGCGTATAGACCCCACCATAAGGCGCGACCGCCTCCACCTGCACCAACGCTCCTGGAATCAGACCTAACTCGGCCAGATAGCGGAGCAGATCAGGGTGATCATCATTCACACGCTGCACGATGACCTGTTGCCCTGGCAACACCGTCGAGAGCGGTTGGCTCTTTGCAACGACGACACCACCTGCCTTGTTTGGGATAGGGTCACCATGTGGGTCCTCGGTCGGGTGCCCCAGCAGTGCATCCATGCGATCTACGAAGGCATCAGAGATGGCGTGCTCGACGTGTTCCGCCTCCGCATCGACCTCGTCCAGAGGAAAGCCCATGATCTGCACGAGAAAGAGTTCGAGCAAGCGATGACGGCGAACAAGTTCAGTCGCCATCGCGAGACCTGACTCGGTCAGCTCAACGCCGTGATAGGGAGTGTAACGCACATAGCCACGCTCGGCCAACCACTTGAAGAGTTGGGTCACGGTGGCATCACTGAGTTGCCCTGTCGGTTCCAGGGACTGCAAGCGTTCCTTCATAGTAGAGGTGGTAATCGATTCTCCGCGTTCGCGCAATTTGTAACACAACTTCAAGCAGTCAATGGTGCGGATCGGCAAGGTACGCAATTCCGGCGACATGGCAAAACCTCAACTTTTTCACTAGCAAAAATATAATGTTTTACTATACTAAAAAGTAATTACCACAAAAAGTGATGTTTTGTCAAGACAAATGAAAAAGTGATTTAAAAGGGATAGACAAAAGAATCTTCCTCCTTAAAACATAAGGGGAAAGAAAGCGGAATTGAGAATGTAAATCGCGGAATATGCGTGGGAAAGGAGGGTTCCAGGCAGCTTTATTGGCCGTTTGAAAAGGGAGAAATTGATGTGATAGCTAACACTGTCAACACCCTGTATAGTGTCCAAAATGCGAAAATACATGCTTCATACATACTGTTTTTTCGCGCGGCAAGAGAGCTATGGACTTTAGGGCCGGAACTTGTCAACCAGGCGAACTCATCCAGACGTCCAACATCGACACACGGGCTGCTCATCTCACCTGTGAGCGCTGGTGAATAGCGCAAATGCACTGTATGGTTCATCCAACGCGCGTTCCTGCCCATGCTGCACACGCTGAAAAATAGCGCATTCTATGGGTGTATTTATCCATCCAGACGGGTATACTCGAATCGAGCTTGTTCATGCTTTCTCTCGGTGGCGGCTGTCCATACAAGTATGGGCCTGGTTTCAGCGCGTGGAACAGGCCTCGTTTTGAATCAGCTTAACTCACCTACTCTGGCAGTTGACGAAATGCCCTTGTCGAAGTCTCGCTTGCCAGCTTGAAACGAAAGGAGTCATAATG
>JBAVHJ010000523.1:0-4886 GCA_049685715.1 Terriglobia bacterium
CTTGAGGGCTTCCAGGTCGCCGGTCATGATGCCCTTGTAATAGGCCATGTAAGTCTTTCCGGGATCGCCTCCCCCCGATGGCAATGGGGTTCCGGTCGGGGCGGGCTTAATCAAAGAAACCTTGAACGATGCTTCATATTGCCAATGGTGCTCGAAGGTCTCGTAAGACTTTTTCACATACACCTTACCTTCGATGCTATCGGCCGTGAAAGTCACCGCGTCAAATTCATGCATTCCGGAGACGCTAGCGTTGCTTCCGAATTTGTCAAACAACTCATGAACCAGTGTTCCTGAAGTCACTTGCTTCTCCGCATTGATCGTCAACTCAATGGCGTGGACCTTGCCCGTCTTGGCCAGGTTGATGATCCCGAACTCATCCTCGAGATCGTCGGGAGACAGGGCCTGGTCCGACAATACGATGACCACCTGTTCTTTGGTCTTATCGAAGAAATCAGGTTCTTTACGGGCATAAACGAATTTCAAGGGGGTGGTCTTGTTGTCGACCGTCAGCGTTCCGGTCGCGCGATCCCCTTCGGCGGCAAGATTCGGGGAGGGCATGGAGAAAAGAAGAACCAGGAGAAACAGCAAAAAGACAGTCCATCGTGTCAAGCGGGCCATAAAGCTCCTCTCGATTTGGAATAGCACTTCCGTTGTTGTGGGTTCCCACGCGCGCGAGGTAGGAATTGGCTTCACTCGAATGGTGATGGGAGTGTGGCCCTCTTGATGGGAAAAGTCAATTTCCATTCAGGAAGGACCCTCAGAACAGGGTTTGCGTTTGGTCTTCGGATGTTCCAATTCAAAACGCCAAGGGTCAGGCGGGAGGAGAAGATGTTCAAAAGAGAGTGTCAAGTCTCTGCAAATGGCAATTGAGAAGAAATGGGATTGATCTCTCCACATTGGTAATACGGCCATTTACGATTGCAGAGAGCGGACACTCCCTATTTTTTCCTGACAGGCTCCACCGCAAACGTGGGCGCGCTGTGTTCCCGGTCCGCTCTGTGCGACAATAACGCGTTATGCCCAAAGGGAACCTGGAGCGGATGATCAAGCTGGCCGAACAGTTCTTTGATACGAAACACGATCCTGCCCAAATCTCGGTGACCCCGCCCGTCATTGAAAGACTCAAGAAGATCCACCCCAGTACGCTCACCGAGCGGAAGGATCGAAATGGGCCCTTCGCGTGGGTCCTGGTGATTCCTACAACACGCCCATTGATGGAGAGATTTGTTTCGAAAAGGATTACGGAGCAGGAACTCCTGGAAGAGACTCCGCTTCGAGGCCGCTATGATGCACTTTACTTGTGCTCCGCGCTGGTGCTCCCGGAGTACCGGGGAAGGGGAGTGGCCAGGCGATTGGTTTCGAAGGCCATCAAGTCCATCCAAAAACAACACCCGATTCGATACCTGTTTTACTGGGCGTTCAGTCGTGAAGGCGAACGCCTGGCAACCCGGATTGCCGAAGATTTTGCATTGCCCCTCCGCCAAAGACCCGGCTGAAAGGACGGGGAAGATCTGAATCGGGTTCAGAGGCCTCCGGTGATCGAGGAGATGAGACGGTCACACCTTTGGGAGTTGTTGCCCAAAACCGAGAGCGCCCGGTCAGCCCTGCGGGAGGGCCTACAACATAGCGACATGATTCTGCATTGATGGCCGCCCCGGCGACTTGCTTTAAGCAACAGCCGCCGGTGCCTGACCCCACCCCTTGAAATTACCTTTTCCGTTTGACCATCTCTCCGGATCGTCCGTGCATCTTATGCCTGAAAGCTCCTAGTGGATCTATCGGTTTGTTTCGCTTTTGGCGAATCCCATTAAAACAGCTAAACACGCTCCCAGCGATGTGAGGCGATCAAAAATAAATCACCCTAACCAGCGGAAATTTGGAGGACCATCTCATGCGGTTTAAAAGCACTCTTCTGGTGAAAATTGCTTTGGTAACCACCCTCATCGTTTCGGGTGCGGCATTTGGACAGGAGTCCAAAGCCCCGGCGGACCGTGCGCAAGGACTCTTATTGGAGGCACAAAAGGCCCTCGGGGGAGACCGTGCGCTTCGGGCTATTCATAGCCTCTCTGCCTCCGGCGAGTATCGCCAATTAGTTCAGGAGAACGAGCTCAACGGTGAAATGAAATTGGATCTTCTCCTTCCCGACCGTCTCATGAAAACCACAACGATCAAACGCCCGTCGGGGACGAGCGTTACCCGGATAGAGACTGTTGATGGGGACCAGGTATGGATCGACACGAAAGGCTCCAATGGCGGTCGCGGGATGGAGAGAGACGGGGGCACGGGGAGAGGCCGTACAGGAGGAAGTGGCCCCTGGGGTGGCGGCGGCCGTATCGGTGGCGGTGGCCCTATTGGTGGAGGGGGTCCACTTGGTGGGGGCGTGCCGCGAGGAGGCGGTGGACGTGGCTCAGGCGGCCGTGGATCTGATGATGGGGATATGGGCCGGATGGCGGAGATGGACACGCTGGAGTACAAAGACATGATCCGCGCGGATTTTTCCCGCCTGCTGATCGGACTGCTGTTGTCTCCCAAGGCCGGCAGTGCCATGCGGTTCACCTATGATCGTGAAGAGACGATCGACGAGAGCAAGGCGGACGTATTGAAGGTCACCGGGCCCGACAATCTCTTGATGGATCTCTATATCGACCAGAAAACACACCATCCCATCATGGTCAGCTATAAAGCCCTCCTGCCGCACGCGTTCTCCAGCAGCCGCTCACGGTCCAGAAGGGAAGATGATGAAGACTCTGGTATGAGGACGGGAAAACAGGAAAGCAACTTCCAGATTTATTTCTCAGATTATCAGGCTGTTTCCGAAAAGGGAGTAGGAGATGTCTGGCTGCCGCATCGAGTGACGAAATCCGTGGAGGGACGAACCCTGGAAGAGTGGACTTTCAAGAAGCTCAAAATCAATCCTGACCTCAGTCCTAAAAAGTTCGAGAGGAAAGGTTAGATGAGAATGCCCGGGGCAGCCCGAATTTCCTTCGAATTGCGGGTGCCGCGGGCATGCGTTCTTTGCATGCCACCGATTGACGGCTAATCAAGCCTCCCCCTCAATTCTCACAGACAGTTCCCTCTAATGACGGTCTATTTCAAATTCGATGAAGTTGCCGAGTGAAAATCATCGCGGACGATCTCGCCGCCCTTCATGACGAATTTCACCTTTTCCAAATCGTTCAGGTTTAAGAGCGGGTCTCCCTCGAGGGCGATCAGGTCGGCGTATTTCCCCGGTTCCAGAGAGCCCAGGAGGTGGCCGACGTTGAGCAATTCGGCGGCGCTCACGGTGGCGGAGCGCAGCGCGTCTGCCGGGGACATCCCGAACGTTTGCAGCGCCTCCAGGAGATGCCGCGTCGCTTGCCCGCGCGTCTTGTCAGGCCAGGCGTACCACTCATCGGAGCCAAACGCCATCTTCACTCCCAGCTTTCTTGCCAGGTCCAACCTGGCGCGTTGCTCGGCAACGATCTGATCTTTCGTGGCCTCCGGATCAGGGTGTGTACCCGGCGGCGGGTTTGTGGTTGATCTCGCCACGACGAGCATATCCCGTGGCCAAAGCGTCGGAACCAGGTAGATGCCCTTGTCCCGCATGGCCTGGAATTGTTGCGCCGTGGCCTCATCAGCGTGTTCGATGGAATCGACGCCGGCCTCGATGGCCACCTGAATTCCCAAGGGTGAGGTGGCATGGGCTGCCACCCGGACCCCGACGCGATGGGCCTCGGCAACGATGGCCTTCATCGTGTCATCGTCGAGCACGCGCTCTCCTTCATCCACGACGACCTTGATCAAATCCGCGCGAACGCGCAGGTTTTCCAGAACGGCGCGGCGGCCCTCTTCAGGATTGCTCACCGGGAGGTACTCCTGGTCGAGAATGGCTTGGACCACGCCCGACTGGAAGGGCATGACCTGGGCCTGTCCGCCATAGGGAGTGATCTTGCGGGCCGAAGCCACGATCCGCGGCCCGGGCACCCAGCGGTTGCGAATGGCATCCCGGAGTGACACGTCGCCATCAATTCCTGAATGGCCGAGCACGCGAACCGTCGTGAAGCCCCCTTCAAGATCCTCCCGAGCCATCGCGGCACCCAGGAGAACCCGCTTGGTGGGAGCGAATTTCGTGAGGGTGAGGGTCAGCTCGTCCGCGCCATTGATGGTCGGGTCCATAGCGTCGAGCAGGTGGGCATGACAATCGATCAGCCCGGGAATGACGGTCGCACGGCTCAGGTCAATGACGACTGCGTCCAGCGGCACGCCGGGCCGGACCGTGTCCCATGCTCCGAGCTTTATGATGGTTCCACCCTCGATGAGGATCCCTTGATTCAGGAGATATCGCCCACTCTTTACGTCGAGCACTCGTCCCGCTTTGACCCACGTGGGTTTGACCGCAAGAGTTGGCCCTGTCTCTCCCGGCGTGGAGCCCACTAGGGCGAGACAAAGCGCCAAAGGCGCTAGGATTCGAATATTCATGGATTTTCTACTCCGTCAATCATACTGACAGCCCCCTCACTTGGGGAGCCCTCTGCCGTTATTCCGTCAATCATATTGGGTGTCCGATTATATTGTCAGAGGGGAATGAGGTCCAAGCTTTATCGCAACGTGTCGCATTTGCCAGTCGTGGGGGACAAACGTCAGCGCGACAATTCTCTACATGGATTCGGGACTGTCTCTGATTTCTCATTACCAAATCATTCTCGTGCTAAACATTTCTCTTGAGTTGCCACCAGCGCGGGTTTAGACTTTTTTTTGACCAGCCACCACCCCCGGTCGGCCCCTCGTCATCATAACCGGCTGGCCGTGAGAGGCTTTTCACTACTTCTTCAATCATCGGCAATTGGCGGTTTGTGTTTCCCGAAACCATTTTCCAGTCTCAGTTTTGATGGAGGAGTCGATTTTTT
>JBAVHJ010000524.1:0-8620 GCA_049685715.1 Terriglobia bacterium
TCGACGTTGTCGGGGTTTGGCCTTGCGTGGGGACGAAACCGGAAGCAGAAAACTCTCTCGCTGGCCACGCTTTCATTCAATGCCACAGCTGACCCTTCGGGAGTGGAGGGCGAGACGAATCCACGGCCGGTTCGGTACAAAATTTCTTATTAAACTCGGTCCCATCGGTGCCGGGCGATCTCCCAAGGATGTTTTCGCGATCCCCCCGGCATCGAGGAGTTCTCTCCTCCGTCACAAAGCCACGATGATCCTCTGGAGGTTCTAATATGCGGTTTCAGAAGAGCTCGCAATGGCTATTAGGTCTTTTCGTCGTTCTCATGGGGGGTGGTGTATTGTGGGGGCAGAATATCGCCAGACCATCGGACGCAGACCAGGGAGGACAGGGGGTGACACGCCAGTCCGACCGCAATAAACTCTTGGCGAAAATCTCCGATCTTCAGGCTCAGATCGACGCGCTCAGAAAACTCATCGAACAGAACGGGACAGCTGGGACTGGGGCAACCGGGGGGGCTGGGCCAGGTCCTGAACAAATCCAAGGGAGCAATTCACCTGGCCAGTCGTCAACGCCGCTTGTTGAGAGTTCATCGCTCCCCGACCGACCCCCAGCAGTCAACCTGGTGGAAGGCCGCGTGAAAATTGGAGGTTACGGTTCGGTTCGGTTTGAGGCCAATAATGCGGGGGGTGACCACTCAGTTCCGGGGAGTGTTGCCAGGGGCTTCACCTTTCGACGTTTTGTTCTGACTACTGATACCCGTTTAAGCGACCGGCTTCGCATTTACACCGAAACGGAATTTGAACGGCTTCTGGAGCTTGAAGTCGAACGAAAGGTTCAGGGCGGGCCGCAGGGCCTTCGGTTTGAACAGGGATTAGAAGGGAGTAACGGAGGATCCGTTGAGCTTGAACAGGCTTGGGCGCAGTTTGATTTTTCGAAAAATCACGGGTTTCGTTTTGGGGTCGTGCTTTCGCCGGTAGGCCGTTACAACATCAATCACGACGACGACTATTGGGACATTCCGCGGCGCACCTTGACGGACCGGGATGCTCCCGTACTCCCGGTAAAAGCTGCTTGGAGGGAATTGGGGGCGGGGTTTGTCGGGCATGCCGGTATGGGCGGCAGTGGCAGAATCGATTATCAAGTCTATGTTCTGGGAGGCGCCACTCTGGATTTTGCGATGAACCAGATCACTCAGACGGGCAGCTCGCAGCCGAGCCGGCTCATATCAGAAGCAGAGGTGGGGTTGAGCTCCGGCGCATTTGATGGGACGAAGTCCGCTCAGGCGGTGGGTTATCGGGTCGCTTATAGTCCCCGCTTGGGAAGCGAGATCGCCCTCTCGGGATATCATGGAAAATATACGCCCGGATTTCTTCCGGTGTCGGAATCCATCCACGTCCTTGGCCTTGATGGGATCTTCAAGCACAGGGCCTTTCAGGTGGAAGGGGAATTAATTGTCTCCGGTTTTGGAAACGTCCGCAGCGTGATGAGTGCCTTCGCCAGCCGGGCCCTTGCCTCTTCAGTAGAGGCACCGGGAAACGGGGGGCAGGATTTGGGGTCGGAGATCGAGTTTAGTTTGGAGGGTTTGGCCCGGAGACGGTACGGCTTTTGGACTGACGTCAAATATTATTGGCGACCGGACTTCCTGAAAAAGACTTTTTTGGGCCGAGGATTTGACGATCCAATCCTGATCCCCATTGTCCGGTACGAGCGCGTTTGGCTTAAGGATCTGGTGACTGACCTTGCATTTGACCAGGGCCTTCTCACCGATCTGGCTCAAGAGAATCGGTGTCAGGACCGAGTTACCTTCGGAATCAGTTATCGACCTGTCCCGTCTTTTGCATTCGAACTCGCCTATGAACACAATCAGCGTCGATCAGGATCGGTGTTGATCTTTCCGGCCCTCCCGCTGAAGTCGACCAATGGGTTTCTTGCCGGAATGACTTTTGGATTTTAGAAAATAAGCGGAGGGAATGCAGAAATCCATCAGGCAGTCCCGTACAAATTGGCAGAACCAGGTAGGAATGGAATGATGAATAAGCAGGTATGGCCGTTGTCATCAGCACTTTTGTTTCTGTTCATCTCGATAGCTTTCGGTGAGCAATACCTGACTGAAGCGCAGGCTTTGAAGATGGCGTTCCCGCAGTCTCAAAAAGTCGGATCAGAGACTAAAGGCCTGACAGAACTCGACCGCCAGGAAATCAAGAAATTGTACGGAGTTGAGGTTCTGAGCACTTCTGTAAGGATATATTCGGGGGAGAGTGATTCCCAGGTCGACGGCTATGCGGTGATCGCAAACGAGATCGGAAAAAGCGAGCCGATTACATTTGTGGTGGCCATGGACGCAAACGGAAGAGTCAAGCTGGTGGCAATCATGGAGTTCCGTGAGTCCCGTGGATGGGAGGTAAAAGAACCTCGCTTTCTGCGGCAATTCAACGGGAAGAAACCGACCGATCATCTCCGCGTCAACGACGACGTGGTGAACTTGAGCGGCGCCACTCTTTCGTCCTATGCAGTGGCCAGGGGCGTTAAGAAGGCGGTAGTCCTGGTCGATTATTTCTTTCTTCGACCAGTCGGAAACAGGGGGGCTCGTTGAAAACGCTCTATCGAGAGGCCTCTGGGAGATCGTCCTCAGGGAAAGAGAAGCCTGGGACATTGTGGTGTCTGATCCCGAGGCTGATGGTCTCTGCTGTGGTGCTTTCTGGAGCGGTGTTCAGTCAATCGTCCGCGCAAAGAGTGTCGTACAAACAGATGCGATATGTGATGGGGACTTTATGCGAGGTCAGTATTTACGACTCCGATACGATGCGAGCCCAGCAAGCCTCGAATCGTGCGTTTGAAGAGATGCAACGGGTGGACCGGCTCCTGAGCAACTATGATCCGGCAAGCGAATTGAGCAGAATGAATCGTATCGCCTCCACTGGTGTCTTTGAAGCCTCTCCGGAACTGTTTAAGTTCGTGAAGGAGTGTCATAGGTTTTTCAGAATTACCGAAGGGGCGTTTGACCCCACTGTGGGCCCGATCGTCCGGGCATGGGGCTTCCTGGGAGCTCACCCTCACATTCCCTCAGAGGAGGAGACCACATCACTTCGCCACAAAGTCGGGATGGAAAAGGTTGAAATCAATGATGCCGATGCCACGATCTACTTCCCGGTTCAGGGAATGGAGATCGATCCTGGTGGAATTGGCAAGGGTTACGCTGTGGACCGTGCTGCCAGAGTGCTCAAAGAGTTCGGGGTCACTTCGGCCCTTATCAACGCCGGCAGCAGTACTTTTTATGCGTTGGGGCATCCCCCTGACCAGGAGTTCTGGTGGATTGGGGTGAAGGACCCCCAACTGTTAGAGCAGGCGATCGCGTTTGTCCCCCTCTGCGACAACTCTCTCTCCACTTCGGGAATCTTGGAAAGACAGGTCCAAGTTGGAGACCGTACCTTCGGGCATATATTTGATCCGCGGTCGGGGCGCCCTGTGGAAGGGATTCTCGAGGTGACCGTCATCGCCCCGACGGCGACTGAGTCGGATGCCCTGACGAAAGCAGCGTTCGTACTGACACAGAGGGCCGGCTTCAAGATTTTTCAAGCATTGAGCAGGGTCCATGTCTTGCGGGTCGAGGAAAAACGACCTCACGGGTGGCAGCTCTCAACAACTCCCTGGTCAACAGGAGTTTTCAGAATCGTCCGGGGGGTCGGCGCGCCAGCCCTGAGCCGGACAGGGAGAAAAGTTGAATTGAGAAGCGAGAACTGATAGATTACAGGCCACAAACCCAAGAGGCTCCAACAAGAAGGGCAGCAGCCGAGGAGACCCTATGAACACGGTCCGGGTGATGGACATATCAGAGGTAAACAAAACGCAGGGAACCATCCCTGTCAGCGAAGAGAAAAGGGTCTTCGAAGACCACCTTAGGACAGTCGGCCTGAAGCACTCACATCAACGCGATGTCATCCTGGATGAGTTCTTGAAGCATCGCACTCATCTGAGTTTGGACGATCTGTATCAGATGGCGCGTCAACAAGACCCACGGATCGGTTTCAGCACGGTCTTCCGGACCATGAAACTCCTGAAAGATTGTGGCGTCGCACGTGAGGTCATTCTGGCCGACGGAATTTCACGCTTTGAACGCAATTACAAGTATCCCCACCACGATCACCTCATTTGCACCTCCTGCAATAAGACTGTGGAGTTTTTTGTTTCTGAAATCGAAGATCTTCAGGAACAAGTGGCGAAGAAGTATCACTTCAAGATGAAGCACCATGTGATGGTGTTGTACGGCCTGTGTCGCGACTGCCAGCGCACATCCAAAGTATAAGTGACCGTTCAAGCATCGGACTTTCAGGGACGGTATTCATTTTGAGGGGGCCTCGACCCCCGGGGTGCGTGTTGTGGCCAACCGGCCCCTGCCATCTTCAGATCCGCTCCTGAACCCCTCACCCCATGGAACCTGAGAGAAGCCCCTCCCTTGAAACTTCGTCCTTAGGTTCTGCTCCGTCAGGATGTCAACATATGTCGCCGCGAAACCCTTGGCATTCTCTCCCAGTTTTCGGGATGGAGACTTGGGATGGAGACGCTGGACGGGGGGCCTCAGGTGTTCCTCTCGGGCTGGGCGATCACGTCATTCGATAGAAATTTCAGGACCGGAAAAGGAAACCCATTGAATTGGAGAGTCAACGAAAAATCCGTCAGGAAACTGCTTGACTAAACTGAACCCCTCGTATAATTTTTCAGGACGAAGGTCAATCCAAATCCAAAACCCACAAGGCGCAACCCTATCACCTGAAGGAGGGGAGAATGCAACCCAAAGAAGTATTGGAGTATGCCAGAGAGAACAACGTCAAGATTCTGGATCTTCGATTCACGGATCTTCCGGGTTTATGGCACCATGTCTCATTCCCGCTTCACGAACTGACCGAGGAGAGTTTCGAGGACGGTTTTGGCATCGACGGTTCTTCGATCAGGGGCTGGGCATCCATTCACGAGAGCGACATGCTGTTAATTCCTGATCCCAGTTTTCCGTGGATTGATCCGTTCCATGAAGTGCCGACCTTATGCATGATCGGCGACGTGATTGACCCCATCACACGCGAGCATTACCCGCGCGATCCCCGTTACGTGGCCAAGAAAGCGGAAGCCTACCTTGCCTATACGGGAATTGCGGATACCGCATTCTTTGGGGCGGAAGCGGAGTTCTTCATCTTCGACAACGTTCGCTTCGACCAGAAGGAACACTGCGGCTACTACTTTATCGATGCGGAGGAAGGGCGATGGAACTCGGGGCGAAAAGAGGGAAACCGCGGTTATCGGCCCCGTTACAAGGAAGGTTATTTTCCCGTTCCTCCCACGGATCACTATCAGGATCTGCGGTCGGAGATGGTCAAAGTCATGGAACAGTGTGGGATGACGATCGAATGTCACCACCACGAAGTGGCGACGGCGGGACAGACCGAGATCGACCAGCGGTACAACACGCTCGTCAAGTCCGCCGACAACATGATGCTGTACAAGTATATCACTCGGAACGTGGCTGATCGACACGGCAAGACCGTGACCTTCATGCCCAAGCCTCTTTTCCAGGATAACGGCTCCGGGATGCATTCCCACCAGAGCCTGTGGTCGAAGGGCAAACCGCTGTTTGCGGGTGACCAGTATGCGGGGTTAAGCCAGATGGCCCTATGGTACATTGGCGGATTGCTGAAGCATGCGCCCGCGATTGCCGCCCTGATTGCCCCCACCACCAATTCGTATAAACGGCTGGTCCCAGGCTTTGAGGCCCCCGTGAACCTGGCTTACTCGCGTCGGAATCGCAGTGCCGCGGTCCGCATTCCAATGTACTCGGCCTCCCCCAAGGCGAAACGCCTGGAATTCCGTCCTCCCGACCCGTCCTGTAATCCTTATCTTGCCTTCGCGTCCATGCTCATGGCAGGTATCGACGGGATCGAAAACAAGATCGACCCGGGAGAACCGCTTGACAAGGATATCTACGATCTCAGTCCCGAGGAGATGAAAAACGTGCCCACACTGCCCGGCTCACTGGAAGAGGCATTGAACAATCTGAAGAAGGATCATGCCTTTCTGATGAAGGGCGACGTCTTCTCGCAGGATCTGCTGGACACATGGACCAGTTACAAAATCAAGAATGAGGTTCAGGCGGTGAATTTGCGTCCTCATCCCTACGAGTTCGCGTTGTACTACGACATCTAGAAGGGGATGCGGGTTCGCGTCTTGAGGAGTCGGGTTTGTGCTAAGATGGGTGGGACGGCGATCTTCCGGGGGAGTCGCAGTCCCATTTGTTTCGCCTTCATTGCATGCCCATTCGACATCCATCCATTCCATTTCAGGATCCGGAAAAAGCGCAGCAGAATTGGACGCGAATTGAGCGGACCGCGCCACGGGAAATTTTGGGTCCCCTTTCTTCGTTACTGAAGGGTTCTGCCGATCCTGACACGGCCCTCAACTATTTTGAAAGGTTCAATTCAAACGCCCCGGAAAAGATTGTTCATTACCTCACCAAGAATCCGGCGGCCCTCAATGTGCTTCTTCCCCTCTTTTCTCAGAGTCACTTTCTTTCTGAAACCCTGCTGATGCACCCCGAGTATGTGGAATGGCTCTACCGGGACAAGCGAATCGAATTTGTCAAATCGAAAGAAGACCTATTGGAGGAATTGTCCCGTTTCGAGGCGACTCTGGGCGATATGGATCTGGCGGAGCGACTCGTGCGCTTCAAGAGGCGGGAGTATCTCCGGATTGCATTGCGTGATGTGACGAAGATTGCCACACTGGCAGAGACCACGTGGGAGCTGTCGGCCCTCGCCGAGATTGTGCTCGAAGAGGCGCTTCGATGGTGTGATCAAACCCTGCGAAACCGCTACGGAGTTCCGCGCTACCTTGATGAAGCGGGGCGAATCGCCCCGTCTGAGTTTGTGGTCCTGGCGTTAGGAAAACTGGGAGGCAATGAACTCAACTACAGTTCCGATATCGATCTCATGTACTTCTATTCTCACGACGGAGAGACGGAGGGGGTTGAAGGGCGTGGCGAGACGCAGATCTCGAATCAGGAATATTTCATCAAGCTCAGCAGCGCCATCAACGAGGCGGTAAGTCGCGTCACTCCCGCAGGATGGGCCTTTCGCGTGGACCTGCGATTGCGCCCCCAGGGAAGAGAGGGGTTTCTGAGTCGTTCAACGAAGAGCGCCATCGAATATTACGAGCGGCATGCGCATCCTTGGGAGCTTCAATCGTTACTGAAGGCGCGACCGGTCGCCGGGTGCCTGGCTGTTGGAAAACAGTTGCTGCACAGTCTGCAGGCCCGCATCTATCCCGCTGAGGACAAAGGCCGTATCATTGAGAGCATCGAGCAGATGCGTATGAAGCTGGATGACAAATTACAGGGGTCCGAGTCCGTGGGGTTCAATGTGAAGCTGGGGCGCGGCACCATCCGCGATATCGAGTTTTTCACACAATGTCTCCAGCGCATTTACGGGACTCACGACGCCTGGGTCCGGGAGGGCAACACAGTACTTGCGCTCCGACGCCTTCATGACAACAACTACCTGGGGCGTCCGGAGTTTTTCGCGTTGGCGAGTGCCTACGAATTCTTCAGAATCATCGAACACCGATTACAACTGGATCGGGGACAGCAAACCCACACCCTTTCGAGCCTGCCCGCCGATCAGCAGCTGTTGGCCCTTCGCATGGGGTTTGAGGATAGCCGTAACACTTCCGCGCGGGAATCTTTACTCCACGCCATCGAGTATCACCGGGGAAATGTCCTTCGCATCTCGCAACAGATTCTCGAGCAAAGTCGGGTCAGGACTGCCGCCTCCTATGAGGAGAGTCGACGGGTGGGGGGGGAGGAAGAGGCTCCGGACGCAAGAAGGAATAATGAGGTGGCCATCGCTTTGCGGCGACTCGACCAACTGCATCCCGAACTTGCATCAGCTCTTCGACAAATGGATTTGGAGAAGCATGCCAACCTCTACTTTCATACATTCCTGGAGTCATTGGTTGCCCGGGGGCAGGCGCTGGGCGATTTTCAACTGGGCTTAGATCCAGGCCGTAAGCTGGAGATCCTCTTTGCCTCCGGGGCCGCCCTTTGTGAAACGATGATTCGCAATCCGGATTGGCTGTTGCCCCTCCTTGCGAGGTCGATGGCAACCGCCCGGCCCAAGACCCCGGGAAAGCAGCGTAAGAATCGAAGTCTTGTGGGCAGGGATAGGAAACGGAGCCGCTTAAGTCAATCCCCTCATGACAATTCCTCAGGAGCAGTTGGGGTGAATCTTCTCCGATACGAAACCCGTCGCCTGGTTTTCGAGACGCTTGCGGGTGATGTGCTGCGGCAGCCCCCCTTGGAAAAGTCCTTGCAGAGATTGACGGCGGCTGCTGAGAAGGCGGTGGTTGACTCCCTGGCCCTGGCGGGTGATCAGTTGAGAGGGCGATTCACGGCGAGCCTCCGGAAAATCCTAATCAGCCCTGATTTTCACTTTGGCATCTTTGCATTGGGACGTCTCGCAGGAAATGAATGGGACGTCGGATCGGATCTGGACCTTGTTTTTGTATGCGATTACTCGTATTTCAAATCACGCGAAGCGGTCCGCGAGGTGGCATTTAGGTTGGCGGAAACCGTGGTGTCTATTC
>JBAVHJ010000525.1:0-13127 GCA_049685715.1 Terriglobia bacterium
GTGAAGGCACCCTTGACGTTTCGGACCGTGAGGTTGCCGGACTCCAATCGCACGGCCCCTTCAAGTTTGTCAGCCAGCAGGTCAGTCCGGCTCGAGAGAAAACGCACCTGTTTTTTCACATCCTGAAAATCGACCGAAAAGAATTCCCCTTTGACCGATCCGTTTCCGCCCACTTTAATGAGTGAGACATCATTTCCGCGACCGGAGAGATCAACATTTCCGGTGACATCGTTCACCTTGAGATCCCCTCGCCGCATCGCGATCACGACGTTTCCCACAATCTGGGCGACTTCTACATCACCGCGAATGGAGTCGATGGATTGATCGCCCACCAGCCCGCTGAAATTAACGTCACCGCGCAGCTGGTTGGTCGTCACCTGGGAATCCTTGGGGACACTTATTTCAAGGTCGACGTTGAACCGATACCCTTTGTTCGAGGCGTCCTGGCGATTGGTCGCGATCTTGTATTTTCCACCCTCTTCCGAGATGGTGGTCTTATTCAGGTCCGCACGGGCTTTCGCATCATTTTCATTGTCGGCATAAACACGCTGCTTAACCTGAACCTGAATTTTCGGTTGGTCCCAACCGATGACCTTGACATCCCCCTTCACATCGGGAATCACGATCACTGCCTTGGGTTTGGCGTCAGCCTGCACCTGGTCCGTGAAGTCATACGGATTGCCAAAAAGGCCTTCAAAGGTCAAAGTTTCGTCGTTCTCCCCATCGCCTATATGAATCCCTTGTCCGCGGAAAAAACGGTCCGAGTGTCTGACACCGCTGGAGATCGCCGTTCCGATGAGGAGGAGGAAAACCAACCCCACGATCTCGCCGCCAGTGATGAAGGGTCCGGGAGGAACGTTGGGGTTTTTACGAAACTTGAAGTAGGCGTACAGCTTGCTCAAGCCCCAAAAAATGATGAGGAGGGGCCAATACTTCGCAATGATATGCCAGGGCCGGGCATCGTGATGAAAGTTGGTGTAAAGGAACAAACCTCCGATCGCGATCAATGTCAATGCCCAAAAGATTGAATCTCTACGATATCCGTTTGCCATATCGGGTCTCCTGCATCCAGGATGTGAACTTCCGTCTACATGCGCCCGAGACTTCCGTCCCCTCGAGGAGGGCTCGAAATCCCGGAAGCGCTCGCTCTAAGCCTTTGGCGGCTCTTGGCCACCAGTGGGTGGACTCTGTGGCACACCCGGTGAACCAGCCATCCCCGGTGCTTGTGGAGGCGCCTGCCACGTGGAATTTCCGGGGGCGGATCCGGGAGCGGCCGGGGGAGGAACGAAAGTGGGCGGCGCCGGGAGAAAAAAGCGCTCCAGAATTTTGACCGCTCCAACCACCACTAAAATCACCGGCCAGGTGTGACCGATCCCCCAACCCCGGTACGGGAACAGCTCATCCAGAAGAAATAACACCCCTACCGTGATCAGGACAATGGGTCCCATTACTCGCCGTGCATGATAGCCGTTTGCCATGGTCGTCTTGCTCCTAGAGATTGACTAAGGTTCTCGAACATTCGGTCGACAAAGGACGGTCGGTTCTACCGAATCGCCCCACATGTCATTTCGGTTTGCTCAACCGGTTTCTCAGCATGAGCAGACCGAAGAAAATCAGCAGTGCCGGCCATAAGCGCCAAATCCTGCCGAAGTAGAAAATACCCATGTTATCGAGCAGAAAGAGCACCCCGATGACTACCAGAATGATCCCGCCGATGGGTGCATTCAACTTCCAGTCGCTCCAGAAATCCTGATAGAACTGAGGTTGTGCCATGGACGGTTGTCCCGTGGCGGGATTTCCAAGGCCCGCAACCTGTTTGCGGCGGGCTGTTTGATACGCCTCAAAGGGCATGTACAGGCAGAAGAATCCCAGAAAAATTCCCAGGAAGGCCTCACCGGCATCCGGGATATTTCCGCTGGCAAGCAGAGCGATCGTGCCGGCAAAGATTGCAACATGAACAGCGGCTTTGGTGTATTCGCCATTGACCACTGCCCCGACGCCGGGGATCCATCCCAAACCAAAAGCCACCCAGGGATTCGCCAGGTCCGGGGATGGTCCCGCAGGGCCCCCGACATTCCGGGCGAGACAGGCTTCGCAAAACGCCTGACCTTGGATCAGATGAGTGCAGGTCGTGCACATGGGCTTGCCGCAATTTCGACAGAAATAGGCGGATTCCAATTCAGCGTGGTTAGCGCATTTCATGAGAGGCCTCCCGGGTTCTCCGAACGGTGCATATTTTGTACCAGAATCTCCCGCGCATCGCGTTCCTCACTGATGGTGCGCTGGGATCCGGATTTCGGCGGCGGAGCAGGAGCGGTTTTCTCCGGCTGTTCGACCGGGTTGGGTTGATCCTGATCTCCAGTGGATGCGTTCAAACTTTGGACCCGTGACTGGATTTCATAAACGATTCGCAGGGCATTGTAGTATTTGACCCCCCGGCTGTAAGCAAGGTGCATCTCCCGGTTGGTGTGGTCCCACACGCGGGAGGGCTTCAGGTCAGCGGTCGTGATGTGCCGAAAGTCGAGGCCCATCGCGTAAAGAACGACGGCCACCGAGGCAACGGCCATCAGCGCGCCCATGGCGAATTTGGGCAGTTGTTGCGGACGAATGAAATCGAAAATGAAATCATACCAGGCCGGAGCGGCGGGAGTCCCCGAGGTCCCCGCTAGGATCTTGTAGATGAGCCGGGAGGGAGGCTCAACTTCCGGAAGCGCACTGGCGAGCAGACGATTGCTGCGCATCTCCGCGGCCAACCCGCTACAGCTTCCACACAGGGAGAGATGCTCCTCCACCTGCCGCCGCGTGGCGCTGTCCAGGGTTTCGTCGAAATAATCAATCCACAGATCTTCGAAATTGCTGCAGTTCATGGTTTAATCACCGCATTGGCCCATCCAGGGCGCGGCCCCCCCGGGATTCTACTTAGACTTCAATTTGACTTCGTTTCCGTTCCAGGATGCGCGCCAGCTCGATGCGCCCCCGGTTAATCCGCGATTTGACCGTTCCCTCCGGGACCCGGAGCACGGTCGCAATCTCGTCGTACCGCATCTCCTCGCAATCCCGCAGGACCACAGCCTCACGAAGGTCGGGCGACAACTTGTTCAATCCCCACCGGACCATCTCGATTCGGTCGTTGGTGGAGATCTGGTCCACGGCGGTCTTCGCGTGGGAGGGATTGGTTTCCACCGTCTCAATGACTTCCTCGAGGGCGACGTCTCCGGACTCTTTCTTGTGCTTGCGATAGTGGTCGACCAGCAGGTTGCGCGTGACACTCATCAGCCAGGTTGGAAAGGAGCCTTCCGTCGTGTTATAGCTCTTGAGTGTCTTGTAAACTCTCATAAAAACTTCCTGGGTCAAATCCTCGGCGTCCTGCCAACTGCCGGTGAATCGGTAACAAAAGTTATAAACCCGACGCGTGTGCGACCTTACAATTTCCTCCCATGCTGCGTTGTCGCCCTTCAGGCACCGGGTGATCACCTCCGCATCGACGTGAACCAAAGCGCCTGCTCCTTCTCGTTCTCGGTTCCAATATCAGAAACGAAAATGAGTGCCAAAAAGTTCCATTTCCTTCAGCCGAAGAGGAGGCGGAGATTGAACCCTCGCAAGGAAACCCGGGCACCCAAGATGTGACCTTTAAAAATCCCCTTTTTAGGCAGGCCAAGAGGGTCTGGGAAGGCCAAATCTGCTTGACTTAGTCACAATTTGTAGTATAGCTTGAGGCCGCGGTACGTATACCTTGAGTGATGGCTGGCCTCCAGTAACCCAATACCCAGAACGATCTGGGCCCGCATTCTCATACCGGTCTTCATCACTTGACTTCCCATGAGATTGAGATTTCGCACGTTTGTCTGGGTGGCGCTCCTCCTCGGTGTCCTCATTTTAGTGGTTTGGGGCGTGAAAAACAATCCTGAATGGCATGCCTTCAGCTGGCATGTGTTCCTGAGTTACCTCCTCCATGTCCATCCTGGATACTTGCTGGCAGGACTGGTGCTCACGCTGAGTTGTTATCTCATCCGGGCCCTCCGTTGGAGAGAGTTCCTCTTCCCCGTAAAGCGGGCTTCGCTGGGTAATTTGTTCTCCGCGGTTCTGATTGGATTCGCTGCAGTGACCCTGCTCGGCCGCGCCGGCGAGTTCTCCCGTCCGTTTATCCTCTCGCGAAAGGAAAACCTGCCGCTCTCGATTTCCTTGACCACCGTGATCGTGGAGCGGCTTTTTGATTTCAGTACGATTCTGATCCTGTTTCTGGGAAACCTGGCATTTTTCCACCTGGGCGCGACGGTTTCACCTCAAAATGCGATGGTGTTCCACCTTTTTTCGCGGGTGTCAGCCATCGTTCTCTTCGTTCTGGTGGCCGTCACTACTTTCCTCTTCCTGTTTCAGATGAATGCCGTCCGGTGGATCGATTTTCTGATTGAACGGATGCGGTTGATCCCTGAGCGATTCCGGGTGAAGGCGGAGCAGGTGCTGAAGTCCTTTGTTGAAGGACTGGCTTTTATCGCCCATTCGCGCCCACTCTTTTTTTCACTTTTCTATTCCCTGTTGCTCTGGCTGACGGCGACAGCGAGCGTTTACTTTATCGTCCGGGGATTTGGAATACCGTTCTCATTCTCCATGGGCATTGTTCTGCTGACTTTTTCGGCGATCGGAGCCATTGTGCAACTTCCCGGCGTGGGGGGAGGGTACCAGGCCCTGATTCTGTTTGCGCTGGTCAGCTTTCTCGGGGTGAATCCCAATGTTGCTTCAGGGATTACCCTAGTCGCCTGGGTGATCGCTTTTTTACCCGTGGCAGTGATTGGACTCATCGAATTGATCCGGGGAGGCTGGTCACTCGGCTCCCTGGCCAGGGAATCTGAAAAAGAGGCCGCTTCAGCCCTGGCAGGGCCGGCTCCAGTACTTGAGAAGCACAGCAAAGGGGCGTAAAGCAGCGGTCAGGAGTCAGCTATCAGCAGTCAGCTGTCAGCCCCAGATCTTTGATTTCTTTTGGCAGGTTGAAATGGTCTTAGAAGTAGCAATCTCGATTTATGGATCCCCAAAACAGACTTTCAGTTGAACGCTGGTTGCTGAAGTCTGACCGCTGATGGCTGAAGGCTGATAGCTGATCTGATCAAATTCAAGGAGGTCCACCCGTGAAATGTCCTTATTGCTCTCATATCGAAGACAAAGTTGTGGACTCGCGTGAAAGCAAGGAGGGTGATGCGATCCGGCGTCGCCGCGAATGCCTGAGCTGCGAAAAGCGCTTTACCACGTACGAGCGTATCGACGAGATCCCCTACATGGTCATCAAGAAGGATGGCCGGCGCGAAAAATTCGAGCGCACCAAGATTTTGGCCGGGTTGTTACACGCTTGTGAGAAGCGGCCGGTCCCCATGGCCAAGATGGAGGAGATCGTGGACCAGGTGGAAAGTTATGTGATGGAGTCCTCGACAAGGGAACGATCCACCAAGGAGATCGGCGAAATCCTGATGAAGAATTTGAAGAAGCTCGATAAAGTGGCTTATGTTCGATTTGCCTCCGTTTATCTTGATTTCAAAGACGTGACGGAATTTATGGGAGAAGTGAAAGAGCTCCTGGGAGCCCGCGTCAAGAAGGAATCCCAGAAGAACTGATAAAGAAACCCGTAAAACAGACCCCCAAGATCAGTAAACAGAGGCCGGAAATCTCCCCTGGGCTTTTATCTGACACCCGGCACCTGACACCCGACACCTCTTGCATCATCCAATAGCAGTTGGCGGACCAAATTTTCGCAGGCCCGCTCGTGGTCACTGGAGTGGATAATTCATCCTTAGCAAGGTGATTCCTCCATGGGCAAAGGATTTTTCCAAGACTTCTACTACGCCTTCAGGCGATTGGTCGCTCACCGACTTTCGACCGCGAGTGTAGTACTGGTGCTCGGTCTGGGTATTGGCGCGACCACTGCAATTTTTAGTCTGGTCTCAGGAGTTTTACTTCACCCCCTGCCAATTGAACACATAGATCGCGTATTGGTGGTGTCGGGTGCAGCCATCCGGCGGGGACAGGATCGGGTGCAATTGTGGAGTCGCGTTCCCAGTTTTGCCGCTCTCGGTGAGTACATTTCGGGAGACGGTGTCCTGACGCGAAAGGATGACTTGCGATCGGTTTCAATAGCAACAGTCTCATCGCGCTTTTTTGAAGTCTTCGGGGTGCATTGTTTGCTGGGGCGCCAGTTCACTCCAGACGATGAGGCATCGGGACGGGGCATGGTCGCGGTTCTCAGCTACAGTCTGTGGTTGAGCGATTTTGGGGCCGACAAAGACATTATTGGCAAGGGTATACTCGTTAATGGAAATTTGTTTACCGTTGTTGGTGTTATGTCCCCGACTTTCGTATATCCGGGACATACTGACATTTGGATTCCCCGGTTGAGTCGTGAGAGTCAGATGGTGATCGGTGTGGACACCAAGAACGCTCTTCCTTTAGAGCTCCGAGTCCAAACATTGGTTGCGCGTCTCCGGCGGGAAGGGATGCTCGACCAAGCACGCTCTGAAGCAAAAGCCTTGTTTCTACAGTTGGAGCACGATTTTGCCAGGCCTGGTGAGTCAAGTGGTTTGGGCGTGACAGTTACGCCGTTGAGGGAAGTGCTTGTCCGCAATTTTCGTCCGGCGGTTTGGACACTCTTCGTTAGTGCGGTCTTTCTGTTACTGATCGCGTCAATGAACTCTGCCATTATTTTACTGGCTCAAACCGCCGGGCGGCAGAGGGAGGTCGCTATTCGTCGTTCCTTGGGGGCAACTCGCCAACAGATAATGCGGCTCATCTTCACGGAGGCATTCTCTCTAACGATTTTAGGGGGAGGGCTGGGGGTGCTGATTGCCTATTGGGGTATTGCGGTCGTACGCAAAGCTGCCCCCTTTGAGATTCCAGGGTTGCTGAATGCTCATATCGATCATGCTGTGCTCTTGTTTGCTCTGGGGGTCTCACTCTTGACGACTCTCATGGTGGGGGCAGCCGCAGCGATTCACGCTGGCAGCTTTGATCCCGCCCATTCGCTTGGAAAGGAGATTTCCAGGTCACGAGGCGTGATTAGCCGCGGGTTGCAGAGAGTGTTTGTGGTTCTTCAAGTCAGTCTAACCATGACTCTATTGACTGGCGCGGCTTTGCTCGCTCAAAGCTTTTTGAAGTTGATCGCGGTCAATCCCGGTTTTGATACCAGGGACGTCCTTACGGCAAAAATGACATTGTCGAACAGGATTTTCAATAAACCTGAGAAAGTGGCCCTGCTATACGAAGAACTGTTCGAAAGAATTCATAAGTTACCGGGGGTCAGTGCAGTTGGCAGCGTCGACCTAGTTCCCTTGGGTGGCGCAACTGGCGGCTCCCTTTATTTCGATACGAATGAAAAGTCACTAGCGGGAGAAGCTCGCAATTTCACAGTTGGCGGTGATTATTTCCAGGCTATGGGGATTCCTGTGTTGAAAGGGCGCTCATTCAGAACCGGCGATACCGGCTCCAGTCAAGGAGTGATCATCATCAGTGAAAGCCTTGCCCGGAGCTTGGGGGGAGAAAGGAATCCAGTTGGAGAATCACTGCTTGTTGAGGGTGAGCAGAACTTCCGCGAGATTGTCGGCGTGGTCGGAGATGTGAAGTTTTCTGGTATGGGAGAAGCTCCGGAGGCGCAATTCTACCTCCCTATTACTCAGACTTTCAGGGGCAGTATTCCTCTAAGTTTCACTTTGGTTGTCCGTGGACCTCTCGATACGCGAAGTCTCATGAGTGTGATTCAAGAGGGAATTGGAACGCCGGATCGAGGTGTAGTCCTTCTGAGTGTCTCCAAATTGGAAGCTCTGGTATCAGAATCGATCGGATCGGTGCGGTTCCGAGGTTTTTTCTTCGCCCTCTTTGCCGCCATAGCCCTTTTGCTCGCCGTGCTGGGAGTCTATGGCGTCGTTGCTTACTCAGTCGCCTGTCGAACTCATGAGTTTGGAGTCCGAATTTCATTGGGGGCGCAGAGGCGTCAGATCTTGATGATGGTCTTGGCTGAAGGAGGGAAATTAGTCGTCTGGGGTGTGATGGCGGGGACTTTGATCTCCCTTGGACTCAGCCGATTTATGGCCAGCCTGCTGTTTGGAGTGGGGGCGACGGATAGCATGACCTTTTTGGGAGCCTCCTTGTTCATCGTAATATCCACACTGGTCGCTTGCATGATCCCTGCCGAAAGAGCCTGTCGAGTGGAACCCATCGAGGTGCTTCGGTATGAGTAGAAGCGATCAGTTTTCACACCAGCGGGAAAAAGCTTGGGGCGCGGTAGGGATGCCCGTGCCCGGGCACTCCCCGTACAGATCCATACGGGCGCTACTAACGCGTACGCTTCCGATCTTGGATGAATAACGTCAGAGCGGGGTGCTGCTTGACGCACGCTAGAGAGTTTCTAGGAGACGTCACTGAGCCCGCGCTGATGTGGTCTTCCCCTTGCGACCACAAGGTCGACACCCCCAAGAAAGTTTTCGAAGCCCAACACCCAGCCCACCAAAGCCAGTGTCTACGATTCGACTGACTCGCCTCGCGAAGCCTTAGGCATCCGGCCACGTCCGCCCTGGCGAGACTCGGGGTCAGGAGGTTCGTTATTCCTTTCTCCCCCGCGGCGGACTCTTTCATCTGCTAGTTCATACCGGTTTATCCCGGCGCTCGACCGTATCTATGCATTCTGCCTTTCAGCGGCATGACCCTATTCAGACTGGCGTCTGCGACCTCGTGAGGCATTTCACTTGAAATACTGCTGAGTAAGTTTTAGACTCATTAGTGGCCAGCCGCCCCCATGTTGGCCCCTCATCTCAATGACGCCCGGCTGGCACTTGAGGCTTTTGATTAAGCGACCCCAATCCCCGACCTGAACGGTTAAGAAGGAGTGCGAAATCCGAACTCATTAGGTATGAGGGCATTTCGCACAATTCATCATTTTGCTGCAACAAAGCGACTTGAATCAAGGTCAGGCATTGGCACGGTCCAAGGACTAATGGGTCATCGCGATGTGAGCACGACGAACCGCCACGGCGGACGCGCAGGTTCTGAATGGGGGTGGGCAATGGGGTTCACAGCGCGTTCGATGAGCTATGAAATGAAGCAACAGGATGTTATCCCGATCCGCATATCGCGCCACGATAAAAAGCAACAGGGACCCAAGCGGACAATATTGAGGCGCTCATAGCAGTAATATTCGTCGAATCAATGGGGTGTTATGTGGATCAGCTGCCAATGTCCCGCATATTATGCGGATCAATCAAATGAATGTTAGTCCGCTTCAAGTAATGAATCAGATCTTCTTGCGGGAGGACAGAATGACAAAACAATCTCTGCGGGTTTTGCTGCTCACGACAGTGCTTATAGCTCCGGTACTGTATGCTCAAGAGACGAAGAGCGAGCCCTCAGCGGCCGAAATATATAAGAAGATTGCTGCCATGATGCCCAAAGACTCTGATTTCAAGTTCATTGCCCCTCGAGGATGGGGAGAGAACCTTATGAAATCAGCCGCCATCCAGTCTGTGAGCAAAGGTGAGTCTGTGGAGAAAGCGAAACTCATGATCGACGGGCAACCGGCAACCACATGGGCGAGCAGCAACTATAAGCCTGCTCCAGTGATTACGATTGATCTGCAGACCGTTGCGGTTTTCAACAGGATTGTTGTCTTCAACCGGTACACAGATATGCGCGGGAGTGGTGGAGGCAATAACTCGGTTCACGAGTTGGAAATCCGAGTCTCGCTAACGGGCAATCGTGAGGACATGCGGGTGCTAAAGACATTAGAACTGGTGGGGCCGAAGGAAGCGTGCATTAAGAAAGGGGCAGGACAGATCTGTTTTTTCATCGACAACACAGAACCACAGGTATTTGAAATGCCCGAGACGCAAGCACGGCTGGTAGAGATCGTACCGAAGACGGCGTTCTGGGGAGAGGCAGCACAAGAAGAATGGAAATCATCAGTAGCTGTCTCGGAAGTGATGCTATTCAATGCCCCTGCGAAATAGTCAGCGCAGTCTAACAACTGGCCTTCACCGGGTGCCAAACAGCGGCACTGGTGATGCCAGACGTTAGGCGGACATTTCGGGCGGCGTTTGCGTCTTAACCTTTAGAATTCTGGTTCCCATCCGCACCTGAGGAGGCTCTATGAGAAATCGCCATGTATTAATCTCAACGCTTGCCCTCCTTTGTTCTGCTGGATTGATCTTCCCGGAAGCAGCATTTGCCGCTGTAAGTGAACATCGGCTCGATCAACAGTCGACAGAAAAAGTCGCTGGTCAAAGAGACCCATCGACTACGAAGCAAGGTGACGTCAAGTCCACCCAGCCCTCATCTAAGCCCGACCCCATGGCAGAGAAAAAAAAGAAGGCCCAAGACCTTCTGAACCGATGCTATCAGGAAGCGTTGCAGAGCGAGCCGCATGTGAAGATGTCCATGTTGATGGAAATTGCTCGCTCGATGGCGGGGATTGACATGAAGCGGTCGATGCTCATCTACGAGCAGGCCTTTACTGCAACCCTGGAGCTCCAAGGTCCCGAAAACGCTACTACTCGTGTCGTGTCCCAAAGCAACATTGCCCGAATGGTTTATGGCTTTGACCTGGAAAAAGGGATCGAAATGGCGCTTCGAATTGAATCGATCCCAGGATCCGGAAGGCAGGCGAACATGCGGCTGGCCACACTCGGTTCGATGGTCGTCCGTTTGGCCGACAAGGATCCCGAGCGGGCTTTCGGGATTGTCCGCGAGGAAATGGCACATGGTGATTGTCTGGGAACCCTGGTCATCCCGATGGCGGTAGCGCTCCAAAAAAAGAGGCCCGAACTCGCAGAAACTCTCTACATTGAAGCGATTCACCAATTTAACAAGCCCGTCATGGACGCTCCCGCCTTCGTCGACTTCATTGGTATGGCTTCGAGCCTGTTTGATTTGAACCGGGGGCTTACCGCCCAGGCGGTGGAGATCATACTCAAGGCGATTGACGACATGGGGGACCATCCTCCCGACGTGGATGTGCAACTGGAAATATCCGACGGAAAAACCAAGACAACATACGACGGGGTCCGTGAATACGCTATTTCGAAAGTGCTCCCGCTGGTTCGACGAATGGACTCGGAGCGCGCCAAAAGACTTGAAGAAAAGTTCTCAGCAAATCGAGCCTTGCTCCCAAATAGCCCGGGGAGGGAGGCGGGTTCAATGAGCGAGTTCTCAACAGCCCCTCCCGCGAAGCCCTCCGCTCAAACCCCTGACGGTAGCAGTGCCCAAAGGCCTTCCGAGCCGCCGCCGGCATCGGGAATGTTCCCTTACTCAAGAATGACGCTCATTCATAGGGATGCGCCTGCGGCTCCGGCGAAGCCGCCAGTCGATTTCAGTGCCATGCGGGCTGCCGAGCAAGCTCGCATGGAGAGTGCCAACCAAGTGGTTCAGATCGGAAGGCTGGCGATGGAGGATCCGGTGGCAGCGCAAGCCCGCCTGAAGACCCTCACGCCGGGCCCCACTCGTGTCAAGGCAATGGCTACGATGGCTTTGGCTCTATTCAAGAAGGACCCGGAACAAGCAAAGAGCCTCCTCAACGACGCCGCTTCGGCCTCAGAAAAGCTTTCGGATCCCTATGATCAGGCCGAGTGCGACGGGCTAATCGCAGGGGGATTTCTGCTGTTCGATCAGGCTCGAGCTCAACAAATCTTGAAGGAGGCTTTCAAACTGGCCGATCAATTGGCTCAGGAAGAGGAGGAGAGGAAATCCAACCCAAAACCGCCGGCGGGTGTGGTGACCACGTTCCACTCTCCCCAGAGTCTATTTCTGAGGCTTCTTGGAACTCTGGCAAAACTGAACATCGATGATGCCATGGTGCGGGCAGAGGAAATCAAAGACAAAGGGACAAAGCTCCAGGCCCTGGTACGGATTGTGAATGTCATGCTGAGCCAAAAGTAGGGCGCAGCCGAGGAACAATGTTCAAGAGATTGCTGCGTTTAAGCAACGCGCAACCTAACCCCGAGATTGAGCGGAGGCAAGAAACGCGCCGCTCGCGCCGATGACGCCTGACTGCCAATTGTTCTGTAAACTATTACAAGAGGGAGCAAGAAATGGCGATTAGAGTAAGAGGGGACTCAATGCGAATGCATCAATTACCCGTCGCAATAATGCTACTTGTGACTCTTCAGTGTTTGATTGTAGTTGGCCAGCCTTCCTCGCCCTCCGCCAACAAAGACAATCTACGATCCAATAAGGATGTTGTCATAATCGACGGCACACCTGTTCCGGCAATCTTTGCTAATGCAATCAATTCCGTGAAGATGCCACAGGAGGAAAAGGCATGGGTCGTACAGGTTATCACGCACGGCGGATTCAATGGGGCGGGGAAGGGTGAGATTGCGATCACCTCAAAAGGAAGGGTGAGATGTAATCCTCCTCATGCCAAATGCAGCGATGAGCTCACACCAAGAGCTTTGCAAGGGCTCATGCAGATGGTCACGCTGGCTAAGCCTTCTGGTTGGAGGGGATCGGAAATCAGCGGTTGCATGGACTGCTACTCTATGCTGCTCGCATTACGCCGTCGTGAATTCGATGGCAAGGAACGGGCCTATTTTGCGTTTTGGGATGACACAACTCGGAATGGTGCGCCCTTCGAGGCACAATCGATTTTTAAACGTATCATTGCGCTCGCCAAATAGATCGAATCGATCGATGTTCTCCGATGCTGCGGCCTGACTCAAGTGTGCCCCCGATCCGCCAAAAAGCTGGCGGACGGGTGGCGCGCGAGACGTTAGGCGGATCTAGAAGGGGGTGGTTAGTCCATGAATATCGGTATAGCAGAATTGCTCGTTATGTTGGCGATCTTCTGTGTCATTCCCGCGGCGGCGGTCATCTGGGCACTGATCACCTTGCACCGAATCCGCGCGGGACAAATGGCGGCGCAGATGAAGCTTGATATGATCGAGCGTCTCCTTCAGCGCCCGTAATGTCGCCTACGTCCACCTCGTTCGGTTCTTCACAACGTAGCCAGAGTGTGGTCGCACGTGATTGGGAGGCCCGGGTTTGCTTGGGGTGCGTGTCGCGTCATGTAGGGTGTTGGCTTGGAGCCCTTGTGAACGCCTCGTTGGCCAGCAGTTCCCTCGACGGACCGTCTAAACTGCGCGTGGACACGAGCGGTGCTGAAG